>CAISDR010000255.1 GCA_903884125.1 uncultured bacterium | reverse complement strand
TCACATGCTTGCGCCCCAGCCCGCGCCGGTTGGGACCTTTGCCCATGGGGTTAAACAGCTTGGTTGCCACGACCACGTCTTCGCGCCGGACCATATCGCCCAGCGCGCGGCCGGTAATTTCTTCGGATACACCCAGCGAATAGATATCAGCTGTATCAAAAAAATTGATACCTGCATCCAGCGCCGCCTTGAAAAACGGACGTGATTCAGGTTCCTCCAGAACCCATGGACGCCAGGATTTGGAACCATAGGTCATGCAGCCAAGACAAAGCCGTGATACCTGCAGGCCTGTGCGTCCCAGATTGACATAATCCATAGCCGAACTCCGCGAGCTGAGTGGAAAAGACTATTCGCCCATGACCTTCTTGCGCAGAATGTCGTTCAGCACCTGCGGGTTTGCCTTGCCGCCGGTGGACTTCATTACCTGTCCGACAAACCAACCCAGCAATTTGTCCTTGCCAGAACGCACCTCGGCAACTTTGTCAGGATTGGCGGCAATCACGGCGTCAACTGCGGCTTCAATCGCACCGGTATCGGTCACCTGTACCAGTCCGCGTTCTTCAACGATCGCCTTCGGCGCGCCGCCGGTTTCGATCATGATTTCGAACACTTCCTTGGCCAGACGCCCGGACAGTGTCCCATCGGCAAGAAGGTCCAGCAATTCACCAAGACGCGCTGCACTGACAGGTGACTCTTCAATCCCTACGCCGCGTTTGTTCAGCATGCCGAACAATTCCACGATCACCCAATTGGCAGCAAGCTTCGCATCACGCCCTTTGGCAACAGCCTCGTAAAACGCAGCGGTCTCACGTTCGGCTACGAGCACGCTTGCATCATAGGGCGACAGGCCGAATTCATTTATATAGCGCGCGCGGCGCACATCAGGCAGTTCGGGCAGGCCCGCCGCAATCGCATCCACATAGGCTTTATCAAGCACAAGGGGCTGCAAATCCGGATCAGGAAAATAGCGGTAATCATGCGCGTCTTCCTTGGACCGCATGGTGCGCGTTTCGCCCGTCTTGGAATCAAACAGGCGGGTTTCCTGATCAATCGTGCCACCGGATTCCAGCACGTCAATCTGACGACGTGCTTCATATTCAATCGCCTGACCGATAAAGCGCACCGAATTCACGTTCTTTATTTCGCACCGTGTTCCCAATGGCCCACCCGGTTTACGCACTGACACGTTCACATCGGCGCGCAGCGATCCTTCTTCCATATTGCCATCGCAGGTGCCCAGATAACGCAGGATGGTCCGCAGCTTCTTGACATAGGCCCCGGCCTCTTCAGCCGAACGCATATCAGGCTTCGATACGATTTCCATCAGCGCGATGCCCGAACGGCTCAGGTCAACGAGACTTTCATTCGGGCTCTGATCATGCAGGCATTTGCCCGCGTCCTGCTCCAGATGCAGACGCTCGATACGCACAATCCGCGTGGCGCCACCGGGCAGATCGACCAGAACTTCGCCCTCGCCCACGATCGGAAACTGGAACTGGCTGATCTGATAGCCCTGTGGCAGATCGGGATAGAAATAGTTTTTCCGGTCAAAGCGCGACCAGTTATTGATCTGTGCCTTTAGCCCCAAACCCGTCCGCACCGCCTGTTCCACGCAGAATTCATTGATCACCGGCAACATGCCGGGCATGGCCGCATCCACCAGTGATACCTGCGTATTTGGTTCGGCCCCGAATTCGGTTGAGGCACCCGAAAACAGTTTGGACTTTGATGATACCTGAGCATGAACTTCCAGACCCAGGACAATTTCCCAGGGCCCGGTCGCCCCTTCGATATATTTCACCGCCGGTTCGGTCATGGCTTAGCTCCTCCACCATTTTGTGGGTGCCTTGATCCGGCCAGCCGCAGTTTCAATCACCGAGGCGACCTTGATCATGGTCTCTTCCTCAAACGGGCGCGCAATCACCTGCAGACCCAGGGGCAGGCCGTCTTCGGTCATCCCGCTGGGAACACTCATCCCTGGCAGACCGGCCAGATTTACGGTCACGGTAAAGACGTCATTCAGATACATTTCCAGCGGATCAGATGTTTTTGATCCGATTGGAAATGCCGGACCCGGTGTCGCCGGCGTCAGAATTGCGTCCACTTTCGTAAAGGCGTTTTCAAAATCCTGTGCGATCAGGGTGCGCAGTTTTTGTGCCTTGATGTAATAGGCATCGTAATAGCCGGCGGACAGCACATAGGTGCCGATCATGATCCGGCGACGCACTTCGCGCCCGAAGCCTTCGGCGCGGGTACGTTCATACGTATCGATCAGATCCCGACCGGCGGCACGATTGCCATAACGAACCCCATCATAGCGCGCCAGATTGGACGATGCCTCGGCGGGAGCCACGATGTAATAAGCGGGCAGTGCGTATTTGGTATGCGGCAAAGAAATCTCGACGATTTCAGCGCCGGCTTCTTTCAGCCATGCAATACCTTTGTCCCATTCGCGCCCGATGGCGTCAGGCATGCCGTCAAGCCGGTATTCCTTTGGAATACCGATCTTTAGCCCGCGAATGGACTGACCTACGCTTTGTCCGAAATCCGGCACAGGCTGACTGGCCGAAGTCGAATCTTTCGGGTCATGACCGCACATATGGGTAAGCATAGTTGCACAATCAGCAACCGAGCGCGCAATCGGACCAGCCTGATCCAGTGATGAAGCAAAGGCCACCACGCCCCAGCGTGAACACCGGCCATAGGTGGGTTTGATTCCAACCAATCCGCCAATGGCGGCGGGCTGGCGGATCGACCCACCTGTGTCTGTGCCGGTTGCTGCCACGCACAAATGCGCAGCAACCGCTGCGGCCGACCCACCCGATGATCCGCCGGGCACTAATGGTTCCGTGCCGCCCTTGCGCCGCCAGGGGGATATCACCGGGCCATAGGCGCTGGTTTCATTCGATGAACCCATGGCGAATTCATCAAGGTTCAGTTTGCCCAGCATGACCGCCCCGGCCTTCCACAACTGGGATGTGACCGTGCTTTCATATGTGGGCCTGAACCCTTGCAGAATTTTTGATCCGGCCGTGGTTTCAACACCCTGCGTGCAGAATAAATCCTTGATGCCCAGTGGAATGCCTTCCAGCGGACGGGCACGGCCATTGGCAATGCGCTCGTCAGACTTGGCCGCCATGGCCAATGCCTGCTCGGGCGTTGTCACCAGATAGGCGTTCAACCCCTTGGCCGCGTCGATGGCACCCAGATAGGCACTTGTTAATTCAACCGCACTAAATTTTTTGGCAACCAGCCCGTCGCGGGCGGCGGTCAGGTCCAGATCGGTCAGGTCGGTCATGGGATCACTCGACAATCTTGTGGACGACGAAAAAGCCATGTCGCTGTTCCGGCGCATTAGCCAATACATCTTCGGGATAGCCGCCATCGCTGACCTGATCCGCGCGGCGTTTCAGATCCATGGGCATCACCGAATTCATCGGTTCAACCGATGCGGTGTTAACCTCGCCCAATTGCTCGACCCAGTGCAGGATCGTATCCAATTCGGCAGCCAAGGGGGCCAATTCCCCGTCTTCGACCCGGATCCGGGCCAGTTTGGCAATACGCTTCACGGTGGCGGCATCGACCGACATTGCGCTAACCTGTTGTAAGTATGAGGGCGTGGGCCAAGCCTTCACATGGTCATCTGGCCATGTTCGCCCCGGCCCTTGAATCGTGTACCTCTAGCATTGGACGCCAAGCTGTTTCAACCAGCCGTCCGCAAATGTATGAAAAAGGCCATTCCCTTGACTGCAGATCTGCCATCCGACCTGTCTGAATTTCACGCGGCGCTAAGACCGCGCGCCCGGCTTTTGGGATTTGACGTTGGCACGAAAACGCTGGGGCTGGCGCTGTCGGATACCAGCCTGTCGATTGCCAGCCCGCTTGAAACCCTGCGCCGGACGAAGTTTAGTCTGGATGTGGTCAAGATTCAGGCGCTGGTCACCCGCCATGATATTGGCGGCTTTGTCATTGGGCTGCCGGTCAATATGGATGCCAGTGAAGGCCCGCGTGCCCAATCCGCCCGGTCGTTTGGCCAGAACCTTCAAGGGGTGATCAATCTTCCAGTGGCTTTTTGGGATGAACGCATGTCCACCGCCGCGGTTACCCGCATGATGATCGAGGCAGATACTACCCGTGCCCGGCGCGCGGAGCTGGTCGACAAGCTGGCCGCCAGTTTCATTCTGCAAGGCGCGCTGGACCGGCTGAAAGATTTGGGGCTGACGCGGGTTTAGCCTTCGGGCCGCTCGCCCATGGCGCATCCCGGCCCCACCGGCAGGTCATGCCCCAGAGCAAATGTTGCGATTTCATCCCAGCTTCGCTTTGCCGCCAAATCAACCAGCAGCATGTGATACCCGCCCAGAACATAGGTGAACCGGCAGGGGGCCGTGATTTTTTCGGCCAGTTCCCGCACCGGGCTTTCGGGCACAATCTGGTCGTCATCCCCAAAAAGAATAAGCGTTGTCAGATTTATTTTTTCGGGCGCGCCCAGCGCCCGGTCCATCAATCCAGTCAGGCCATAGACCGCATCAACACGTGTCTGTTTGATCACAAATGGATCGCGCCCCATCCGGCGCAGGAACGGCACATTGTCAGACGGTTTGCGCCCCAGACCCCGGCCCGTCAGCGTCCAGTCCGGGGCCAGATGCGCTGATAGCCAAAGGCTGATCTGAAAAAAGGGATTCATCACGCGCCAGCCCCACAGCGCCGGTGCCACCAATACCAACCCGTCAGCTTCAATGCCCGATTGAGCGGCACTGACCGCCACCGCCCCACCCATGCTGACACCCAGAAGAATAATGCGGGTATGTGGGTATCTTTCGCGCAGGGCAGATGTGACCTGCCGCGCATCCTGGATCATGGTTGTGGAATCCGCCCATAATCCGGCATCAGTCCCTCGGCCAAATCCACGCTGATCATAGGCAAAGGTGGCAATACCACGTTCAGCCCAATAGGGGGCTGCCAGATCAAAATGCCGTGCGTAATCGTTGAACCCGTGCAGAGCGATGATGACCGCTTTGGGATCGCCCGGCGCATCGTACCGGGTCAGGAGCAGGCGATGCCCGTCACTGGCGATTATCGCTTCTGCCTGCAATTGGACCGGAATGGACATTGATCCCGGCATCACGACCATCGGAGCACAGCCAGCAATGCCCAACAGAATCAAACTTGATGCAAGACTGAGCCTATTCATCCGACATCAGATGGGTGACTACAGATCGCAATGCGGGCACAACATCAGCTTCAAACCAGGGGTTAGTTTTGAGCCAGCCGGAATTACGCCAGGACGGATGTGGCAGCGGCAGGTAGCGCGGCATAAAGTCTTTAAAATCCTGAACCGTTTGTGTCAGCGATTCATTTTTTGCTAGCCTGTTTGCCAAATATCGGCGTTGAGCATATAGGCCGATCAGCAAGATTGTTTCCACCTGTGGCATCAGGTCAAATATACGGGTGTGCCACAAGGGCGCGCACTCGCTGCGCGGTGGAAAGTCGCCGCCTTTGGGTGACGTGCCGGGGAAGCAAAATCCCATGGGCACAATGGCCAGACGCGATTGGTCATAAAATC
>CAISDR010000254.1 GCA_903884125.1 uncultured bacterium | reverse complement strand
GACCATCAGCAACGTGGTGGCAACGGGCCTTTCAATGAATGGTTTAGACGGATTCACGCCTTGGCCCCCAAGTCGCTTCAACGGCATTTGTCCGGAAGTTGCCCGACACAGGTATAATTGTCATGGCTGGGCAGGCGCGCTGTCGCCCGGTTTGTCGCCAGCCTTATCACCTAGCTTGTCGCGCTTGCGATGTGGTCTGTCGCCGGTTCTGGCGGGGTCCGGGTCTTTGCTGTCAGGTGTTTTTGCATCAGCGCCGGTCTCGATATGCGGAATGACCTTCGCTCCTTCTTTCAGGCGATCCAGTCCATCGGTGACAACAACATCACCCACGTTCAGACCTTCATTCACTTCAAACCAGTCGCCATCGCTTTGGCCAAGTTTGACGGGCCTGACGCTGACAATGCCATCTTCGCCGATCAGATAAACAAAGGTTCCCGGCGCCCCGCGCTGGATGGCCGCAGAGGCAACAGTTGGGACCTGCACGTGGGTGTCAACCAGCAGATCCAGTGTCACAAACTGGTTGGCAAAAAGACTTTCATCCTCGTTTTCAAACACGGCCCGCAATTTGACTGTGCCTGTAGTCGTATCAATCTGATTATCAATCACCTGTACCTTGCCTCGTGCCAGTTGACGGCTCTGGTCACGATCAAATGCGGTCACAGGTAAAATGGCCCCGGATGACATGCGTTTTGCCACCTTTGGCAATTCATCTTCGGGGATGGTGAATATCACAGAGATCGGTTTGACCTGTGAAATGACAACGATATTGGCGTTGTCGCTAATTTGGATATAGTTGCCGGGGTCCACCATCCGTAGTCCGGTCCGACCATCAATGGGTGCTACGATCCTGCAAAAGGAAAGGTTCAGTCGAGCGGTGTCGACCAGTGCCTGATCAGCACTGACCGTTCCAGCCAACTGGCGGACCAACGCTTCCTGCGCGTCAAGCTGCTGAACCGCGATCGAGTCCTGCGCAACCAAAGTCTTGTATCGTTTCTGGTCCAGTTCCGCATTGCGCAAGGTTGCCTTGTCACGGTCCAACTGACCGGCTGCCTGATCAAGCGCAAATTGATAGGGTCGCGGGTCAATCTGGGCCAGCATGTCACCTTTTTTAACAGTCTGACCTTCCTTGAAATCGACCGAAATGAGACGTCCGGCGATTTGTGTCTTGATCGACACAACAGCTAAAGGTGTGACCGTACCCAGCAACTTGTTCAGTTTCACATTAATGTCACGCTGTTTTACCGGCGAGGCGGAAACAGGTATCGGTGGGCCACCCGCACCACCACCTCTACGGCCAGACCGCTCGGCCTGAGCGCTCACAGCTGGCGGTGCCAGCATCCG
This sequence comes from uncultured bacterium, assembly GCA_903884125.1. Taxonomy (GTDB): domain Bacteria; phylum Pseudomonadota; class Alphaproteobacteria; order CAISDR01; family CAISDR01; genus CAISDR01. The sequence continues at coordinate 2,824 of CAISDR010000254.1, read as the reverse complement.
ATAGGCCAGACCACCGGCAATCGCCAGGATTATCAGGACGGTAAGGTAGCGAAGACGCAGCAGGCTCCACACATTATGCCAGGACGGTTCCCCAGACTGATCTATTCTAGGCTTCATCGCTACGACTATCCTTTTGCGTTACATTTCAGACCAAATTTTATAACCCTTGAGCAACCGGCACTCGGCGCAAAGGGGCAGAGGGCAGAATTGGCACGATGCCGAACCCTGTTTGACCTAGACTGATCTACATTTGCTTCAAGGTCATACGTTGCCTTTGCGATCAGTGCAAATGGCTAGTTGATCCTCGGCCGAATCTTTGGCGGATTTGGCGAATTTGGGATCGAAGTGCTGGCATACCATCGGCGATCTAACGGAATTCACAGGCAAATCCTGCGCCAAAATTGATCAAACTCGCTGATTGCACATGGTCGAACCTTTGGCTATTGTCCCGCGCCTTAGTTGGGGCGTAGCCAAGCGGTAAGGCAGCGGATTTTGATTCCGCCATTCGGAGGTTCGATCCCTCCCGCCCCAGCCAGGCCATAAATCCTGCACAAAATCCGATATTTGGACTGCCGGGCGAGCGATCGTGCAGTCGCACTGTTATTGAACCGTCATTTTTTATAATTACTCTAAGAAAATAAATAAGCCATTGATTAAAAGAAATTAAGTGTTATAATTAATCAATCTCAAGAGGAGAAATGACCATGGATATCGGCATCACCGAGGGAAAGCGCAAAAAAGTCGCCGAAGCCCTTACAAAGCTTCTGGCGGATACCTACGCGCTCTATTTCAAGACCCATTCATACCATTGGAATGTGGAAGCGCCGACCTTCTTTGCCTTGCATTCTATGTTTGAGGGTCAGTATTCCGCCCTGCATGATGCAACCGATGAACTGGCCGAACGGATCCGCGCCCTGGGCCAGAAAGCGCCCGCATCCTATGCCGCACTTGCAGCCGTCGCGTCGGTGACCGAGGACGCCAATGTGCCCGACTGGAAAACGATGGTTGCCAATCTGGTGCGCGGTCATGAAACCGTCATCAAGTCAGCGCGTGCGGTTCATGCTGCAGCGACCAAGGCGGGCGACGAGGTTACCGCCGATCTGATGGTGGAACGTTTGGCATTTTCGGAAAAAACCGCGTGGATGCTGCGCGCGACTTTGGGCTAGATCAAAGCCGAAATAAGTGGGGGCAGATCATTCATGTGATGAAATGGTCTGGCCCCCAGCGCGCTCAGATGTTTGCCATCGCTGTCCGGTGCATAACCAAACACAGTCATACCGGCAGCGACTGCAGCTTCAACACCAGGACGGCTGTCTTCGACGACAATTGCATAGGCTGGATCAACGTCCATTTTCCAAGCGGCATATAAAAACAGGTCTGGCGCTGGCTTGCCCCGGGCAACCTCGCTTGCTGAATAAACACGGCCCTCAAAACGGCCCTTAAGGCCGGTCAGCCCAAGGGTCACGGCTAATTTGTCATGCCCGCCGGATGAGGCAACGCAGGTTTTAAGGCCCATAGACTCGATCAGGTTCAAAGATTGCACAACCCCGGGAACGGCCTGAAGCTGGCTTTGAAATCGAGCAAAAGTTTCAGCCTGTATCTTGTCCAGAAAATCGAGCGGCGGCTGGCGGCCAGCCATCTGGCCCAGTTTTTCAACCACGGAATTCATCGACAAACCAACAAACTGGTTCATAGATTCCTGCAAGGACATCGGCACCCCGAAAGCGCAAGCATGATCAGCCAGTACCTGATTGCCGATCCGTTCGGAATCAACCAGTACGCCATCGCAGTCAAAGATCACCAATGAAATCATGGTTTGATAGTCCCTGATCTGGCAACCGGCAGCCACAGAACGTCTTCAATATGTGCAGCACCGGTCACCAGCATAACCAGCCTGTCAAACCCCAAGGCAATGCCCGCACAATCGGGTAATTTCCCCACGGCGGCAAGGAAACCCGGATCAATGGGGTAACGTTCCCCATAGATAGCAAATTTCATTTCCATGTCGGCGGCAAACCGCCGGGCCTGCTCATCGGCGTCGGTCAGTTCACCAAAAGCATTGGCAAGTTCAAGACCGCACATATAAACCTCAAACCGTTCGGCCAGATGCGGTTTATCCGCCTTTGGTCGTGAGAGTGCGGCCATATGAACAGGATAATCCATCAGGACACAGGCGCGACCGACGCCCAGATTGGGCTCAACCAGTTCCAGAAATATTTTGAAGAAAATATCATCTGCCGTGTCGTCGGGTGCGATCCTGACACCGGTTTTGCTGGCAGCTTCTGCAAGACCATCCCGGCCGGGCCATGGATCGGTGGCAATCCCCGCAAACTGGACAAAGGCGTCCGACACGCAAAGGCGTTGAAATGGCAACATCGGATCGCAGGTCCTGGTGCCATAGCGCAGGAGAGGTCGGGCCGCAGCCTGACTGGCGGCGCGAATCAATGCCTCGCAGTCGTCAATCAGTGACAGGTATGACTGATTTGCCCGATACCATTCCAGCATTGTGAATTCGGGGTGGTGGGTGGCAGCCCTTTCACCATTTCGAAAGACCCGTGCAAATTGGAACAGGCGCGGCTCGCCAGCGGCCAGCAGCTTTTTCATCGCGAATTCGGGGCTGGTATGCAAAAAAAGTCGGCTTTCGGCCCCATCCGGCGCCATAAGTTCAGTGGCAAACGCTTGCAAATGAGGCTCAAGGCCAGGGGATATCTGCAGGATCGGGGTTTCAACCTCCACAAAGCCAGCCTGCGCGAAATAGGCGGCCATTGCCTGCCGGATACTGTTCCGGGCCAGCAGGTTAGGACGTCGCCGGGTATAGGCGTCG
>CAISDR010000253.1 GCA_903884125.1 uncultured bacterium | reverse complement strand
GAACGCCGTCCTTGTATGCAAGACGGCCCTGAATCAGATCGCGGCCGCATCTTCGATTAAATTGTCCTGGACAATGTTGTCATCAACATCGTCGGCTTTTTCATCAACCTCTGCTGCACGGGTTGATTTTTTTGCCCGTACCGGTTTGTCCGGTGGCAGGCGGACTTCTATCCGCATGAATGCGGGCATCTGATCGCCAAACCCCACGGGTGTTGGGCCATCATTGTTACGGTCGTCATAGCGTGGGCGATCATAGCGCCGTGGTCCACGATCCCGAAAGTTCTGACGGCGGGATTCATCGGGAAAATCATTTGCCGGTGCATCAACATTTGCATCAGCCTTGCGTGCACCTGATGCCGGTTTGGGGGCCGGTTTGGCAATTTTGGGCGCATGATCAGCAACGTCCTGCTCAGCGCTTTCCAAAACCCTGGCTTCTGATTTGGTTTCCCCGCGGCGATTGCGCTCGCTGCGACCACGTCCGCCACGACCGCGTTGTGGTGGTGCCTCGGCAGATGCAGCTGCCTCAAGGTCGATTGAAATATCCTGGATAACCCGACGCGGGATTTGCTTGGCAATCAGCTTTTCGATACCCGCGACAAGCCGGACATCATCAGGTGTTGCCAAGGTGATCGCCATGCCATCACGGCCCGCACGACCGGTACGGCCGATGCGGTGGACATAATCCTCGGAATGTGTCGGCACATCGAAATTGAACACATGGCTGACATCGGGAATATCAAGCCCGCGGGCTGCCACATCGGATGCCACCAGCAACTGAATCTTGCCGGCCCGAAAGGCGTCCAGCACGTTGGTGCGCACATGCTGGTCCAGATCCCCATGCAAGGCGGCCACCGAAAAACCATGGCGTTCAAGTGAATGAGCCAGAACACCGACCATCCGCTTGGTATTGCAGAAGATCATCGCATTCTTGATCTCTTCTTCGCGGATCAGGCGGCGAATGGCCTCACGCTTGTCATTGCCGCCAACAGCAACCAGATACTGGGTTACGGTTTCAGCCGTCGTAGCCTGACGGGCAATTTCAATGCGCACTGGCTCGCGCAGGAAAGTGTCGACCAGCATCTGGATTTCCGGCGGCATAGTGGCCGAAAAAAACAGTGTCTGGCGTGATCCGGCAACCATGCGGCAGATTTTTTCCACATCGGGAATAAAACCCATGTCCAGCATGCGGTCGGCTTCATCCACCACCAGTACCTGAACACCCGTCAGCATCAGGCGGCCACGTTCCACATGATCCAACAGGCGACCCGGTGTGCAGATCAGCACGTCGACACCGCGATCCAGTTTTTTGTTCTGATCCTCAAATGATACGCCGCCAATTAAAAGCGCCATGGAAAGTTTGTGATACTTTCCATATTTCTCGAAATTCTCGGCCACCTGGGCTGCCAATTCGCGGGTCGGCTCCAAAATCAGGCTGCGGGGCATACGCGCCTTCGGCCGCCCCTGTGCCAGAAGATGGATCATGGGCAGGGTGAACGAGGCGGTCTTGCCCGTGCCGGTCTGGGCGATGCCCAGAATATCACGGCCTGCCAGCACATGCGGTATCGCCTGCGCCTGAATGGGGGT
>CAISDR010000252.1 GCA_903884125.1 uncultured bacterium | reverse complement strand
GGCCAAAACACGTCCCGGCGTTCGGATCGTGAACTGTGCCCGCGGCGGGCTGGTCGTTGAATCCGATCTGAAGGATGCGCTGGATTCAGGCCATGTGGCTGGGGCGGCGTTTGACGTTTTCGTGGTCGAACCGGCCAAGGAAAACGTGCTTTTCAATCACCCCAATTTCATCGCAACGCCGCATCTGGGCGCATCCACCCGCGAGGCACAGGAAAATGTGGCCTTGCAGGTTGCCGAGCAGATGGCGGATTATCTGATGGATGGGGCGGTCACAAACGCGCTGAACATGCCACCCATGACCGCCGAAGATGCACGACGCTTGAAACCTTATCTGGCGCTGGCCGAACAGCTTGGATCATTTGCAGGCCAGCTGACCGAAGATGCGATCAGCGAAATTGAAATTGCCTATGAAGGTGAAGTGTCAACGCTGGGCGTTCGCGCGCTGACCGCTGCGGCTCTGACTGGAATTCTGAGCCCGCAGATCTCCAGCGTGAATATGGTCAATGCCCCGGTGGTTGCCCGCGACCGTGGCATTCGCGTATCCGAAGTCCGCCGCGCGGAATCCGAAAGCTATCACACCGCCATCCGTGTGTCGGTTACAACTGCCAAGCAGTCACGCTCGGTTGCTGGAACGCTTTTTGCCGAAACCAAGCCACGTCTTGTGCAGGTAAAGGGCATCGATCTTGAGGCGGAAATTGGTCCTCACATGCTCTATGTCACCAACCGGGACAAGCCGGGCTTTATCGGCGCCCTGGGGAGCGCGCTGGGTGGGGCAGGGATTAATATTGCCACTTTCCACCTTGGCCGGGCACAGGCTGGCGGCGATGCCATCTGCCTTGTGGCGGTGGATCAGGAAATTCCTGCATCGGTTATTGAGACGATTCGCAACCTGCCCAGCGTGGTTCAGGCGAAGGCCCTTCGTTTCAGAGGCTAGCCGTCTGATCGTCTTATCACCTTTATTTCGCGGCGCAGGCATGCTCTAAACATGCCGCGCCGGGTGCGTTCCTGACGCAGCCTCTGGGTCTTGCAATGCCCCATGGGTCAAATGGGGATGGGGAAACACATGGCCAATGTCGCGGTTGTCGGTGCCCAATGGGGTGACGAAGGTAAAGGCAAGATTGTTGACTGGCTGTCGGAACGTGCCGATGTGGTGGTGCGGTTTCAGGGCGGCCATAATGCCGGACATACACTGGTTATCGGCAATGCCACCTATAAACTGTCGCTGCTGCCATCAGGGATTGTGCGCGGCAAGCTGGGAATCATTGGCAATGGCGTCGTAATCGATCCATGGGCCATGCTGGCTGAAATCGCTCGGATCGAGGCGCAGGGTGTGCGCGTTGGACCAGACATTCTGCGCGTTGCCGAAAACGCGTCCCTGATATTGCCCTTGCACCGCGATCTGGACGGGCTGCGCGAAGGATCCAGCGGGATCAGGATCGGCACGACCAAGCGCGGCATCGGGCCTGCCTATGAGGATAAGGTTGGACGCCGTGCGATCCGGGTTATGGACCTGTCTGATCCAACGGCCCTTGAGACCAAGGTTGACGGCCTTTTGGCCCATCACAATCCCCTGCGCCGTGGTTTTGGCGTCGAGGAGGTGGATCGCGCCGGACTGATCGGTGAACTTACCGACATCGCACCAAAAATCCTGCCATATGCCGATGTGGTCTGGCGGCGTCTGAATGACGTGCGCCGTGCGGGCAAACGCATTTTGTTTGAAGGGGCACAAGGGGCCATGCTGGATGTGGATCATGGCACCTATCCCTATGTAACCTCGTCAAACACGCTGGCGGGTCAGGCAGCGGTCGGCTCCGGCATGGGGCCGGGGTCGATTGGCTATGTCCTTGGGATCGTCAAGGCCTATACGACCCGCGTGGGTGAAGGTCCGTTCCCGACCGAACTGCAAGATGCGATCGGTCAGCGGCTGGGTGAACGCGGCCATGAATTCGGCACCGTGACCGGCCGGCCGCGCCGCTGCGGCTGGTTCG
>CAISDR010000251.1 GCA_903884125.1 uncultured bacterium | reverse complement strand
CAGAATTTCGTTAATTTTCAGATTGAACAGGGAACGAACGGCCTTGTGCCCTGTGGCACCACCGGCGAAAGCCCGACGTTGAGCCATGACGAGCATAAGCGTGTCGTTGATCTGTGCGTCGAAGCAGCGGCGGGGCGTGTACCGGTTATCGCCGGTACCGGGTCAAATTCAACCGACGAAGCAATCATGCAGACATTGCATGCCCAACATGCCGGGGCGGACGCTGCGCTGATCGTCGCCCCCTATTACAACAAGCCAAGTCAGGAAGGTCTGTATCAGCATTTCAAGGCGATCCACGACGCAACCACAATCCCTATCGTGCTGTATAATGTGCCGGGCAGGACTGTTGCCGATATTTCTGTTGAAACCATGATACGTCTGAGCAGGCTGGAACGGGTCATCGGGGTCAAGGATGCCAGCGGCAGGCTGGATCGGGTGGGATTGCACCGCGCAGGTTGCGGCCGCGAATTTATTCAATTGTCGGGCGATGATTCCACTGCATTGGCATTTAACGCCCAGGGCGGCCGGGGGGTGATCTCTGTCACCGCCAATATAGCCCCGAAATTATGTTCGGAATTGCAGCGTGCCTGGCGTGATGGTAATCCGGCGCTGGCGCTGACAATCAACGACCGACTTGTTGACCTGCATGATGCCATGTTCTGCGAGCCAAGCCCCGCGCCGGCAAAATATGGTGCGAGCCTGCTGGGGCTGGTTGCTAATGAAGTCCGGATGCCAATCCTGCCATCAACACCGGCTGCCGAAGCACGTGTCCGCGCGGCCATGATAACTGCCGGATTGGTGAACTGATAACATGGCAAAAAAAGACGCCCGCGCATCCGCCTATAAGGTGGTGTCAGAAAACCGCAAGGCGCGGTTTTCCTATGCCATTGGCGAGACGTGGGAAGCTGGCATTGCCTTGACTGGGACCGAAGTCAAAAGCCTGAGGGCAGGGCGGGCATCACTGGCAGATGCCTATGCCAGCCCCAAGGGCAACGAAATCTATCTTTTGAACGCGCATATTCCGGAATATGCCCAGGGCAACCGCTATAATCATGAACCAAAGCGTCCGCGCAAACTGCTTTTGCACCGCCGGGAAATCGGTAAGCTGTCCGGCGCGGTCGAGCGCGCGGGCATGACGCTGGTTCCATTGCGGATTTACTTCAACGAACAGGGCCGGGCCAAGGTTGAGGTCGGATTGGGTAAAGGCAAGAAGGCACATGACAAGCGGGATGCTGCCGCTGATCGTGATTGGGCACGCAATCAGGCCCGCATCATGAAACATGGCGCACGCGACTAGCTGGTTGAGGGGCGATGAAAAAGACGGAAAAAATTGTACTTGCCTGGTACGGGACACCGAAATATTCGGTGCGCGTGAACCGTGGCGCCGCAGACGGAAAAATTTTTGAGGTCATCGAGACAAAGACCCGCAAGTCCAAGGACCCGAATGTTCCTGACGAAGAAGAAATCCGCGTGATCAGCGCATTTACCGATCTGGATGATGCCGAAGACGAGGCCAGCGCAGAAGATTCCAGGGCGCGGACGTTATCTGTTCTTAGCCTGTTCAAATAAAACGAAATAGGTTGCTGCCGATGAGTGATGACAAGAACCTGCTGGGTCAGATCAAAGACAAACTTTTGTCATCCAAACGCAAATGGGCCGAAGAAGGCCGGTTGCTGACAGGCAGGGGTGATAAAGCGCGCTCCAATCGTCTACCACCCGGCCAGCGCGAGGTGAAAAACTGGCCAGTGCTGGATCTGGGCATCAAACCGGATATTAACGCAACAACCTGGCGGCTTGAGATCGATGGGCTGGTGGACAAGCCGTTAAACTGGGATTTTTCAGATTTCATGGCACAGCCCCAGATCGAGGATGTATCCGATATTCACTGTGTTACGTCATGGTCGCGTTATGAAAATCACTGGGCCGGTGTATCTGCCTTGCATGTGCTGGAAATGGTTCAGCCAAAGGCACAGGCAACACATGTGATCCTGCATTCCTATGATGGCTATACCACCAACATCACCCTGAGCAATTTTGCCGACCACGACGTGCTGCTAGCGCATTCCTGGGAAGGGGCGCCGCTCACACTTGAACACGGCGGCCCGGTCCGACTGGTCGTGCCGCAGTGGTATTTCTGGAAAAGTGCGAAATGGATCAAGCGCATTGAATTTTCAGCGCAGGACAGACCCGGATTCTGGGAAGTGCGCGGCTATCACAATGAAGGCGATCCTTGGGAAGAGCAGCGCTATTCCTGACGGACGCGCAACGCCGCGGCTATTGACATTGCGGACCGAAACATCTCGACCGTCAGACGCCCGGTATTCGTATTGTACCGCGAGCAGTGATAGCTGTCGACCAGATGTATCCTGTCGATTTTGTGCACGGGCCCATGGCTGAATGGATGGGCCGATAGTTTAGCCCCCAATGCCTTCAGCGTATTTTCATGAGCAATGCGGCCAAGCGCAAAAATCACCGACAGATTGGGCATGGCTGAAAGCCGCGCTGCCAGATGGGGCCTGCATCCGTTGATTTCTTCGGATGTCGGTTTGTTTTCAGGCGGCACGCAGCGCACGGCGTTGGTGATCAGACAGTCCACCAGGCGCAGGCCGTCATCCGTGGTGGCCTTATAGCTGCCAGTCACCATGCCCATTTCAGCTAATGTGGCATAAAGAAGGTCACCGGCATAATCCCCGGTAAAGGGGCGACCAGTGCGGTTGGCCCCGGATACGCCGGGCGCCAAACCGACAATGACCATGCGCCCCTTATCGTCACCAAACGATGGCACAGCGCCGTTGAACCAGTCAGGATGAGCCTGCCGGGTCTTATTGCGATAAGCAACCAGCCGTGCGCAGATTCCACAGTCGCGGTGCGGTTCTGCAACAGGCTGCAGGGCGGCACGCGCCGAACTGTTCAGGCGACCCATTCTTGAGTAGCCCTGCTATCAATAATCGTCATCGTCGTCCGGATATCCCGGATCGCCACCCTTGGCATGCTGTGGCCGCTGATTGGGATCACGCGCGATCAGATTAGCCAGATCAACCAGATCGATAAACTGGTCGGCCTGCCGGCGCAGTTCATCGGCGGCCATTGGCGGCTGAGTGCGAACCGATGAAATGACCGAGACACGTTTGCCACGGCGCTGTACTGCCTCGACCAGACGGCGGAAATCGCCATCGCCGGAAAACAGAATGATGTGATCTACATGCGGGGCGATTTCCATCACATCAACGGCAATTTCGATATCCATATTGCCTTTGAT
>CAISDR010000250.1 GCA_903884125.1 uncultured bacterium | reverse complement strand
GGATATTGCTGATCGGGCATTCATCATGACCTATCCTGTCGGCGTTGATCTGGATGAACTGCCCATGCAGGAACGGGCGCGTGATAATGCATTCGTCGGCGCGGTCGAATGGTATAACTATTCCCGCGCTTATTGGCTGGCCCTGCTGAACAGGGCTGGTGCGCCGATACGGCGCCTGGTCACCCGGCATAACGAAGATGGGCTAAGCCCGATTGATAGTTTCAAATCCTATTTGCGTAAATTTCAAAGCGTTGACTGCCTGCTTAGCCTGTCCATGCGCCGCGACGGTCGCCGGATGGCAACGGGTCGCAGTTTTGAGTCCATTTATACTGGTGCATGTCTGTTACAGGAACAGACCGATGATATGAACCGGTTCGGCTTTGTCGAAGGGGTTCATTATCTGTCATTTACGACGTTTGACGACCTGATGGACCGGTTGTGCTATATCCAGTCCGCACCGGATGCGGTGCAGACGATCGCGCGTCAGGGGCAACAATTCTATGCAGGCAAATTTATGGATCCACTGATCATCCAGGCATTGGGGCAGCGACTTGACCGCTGACCTGCCCGATCATATCGCAGGTCAGGATCAGGCCAGCGCCATGGGCGCGCTGATCGAATTCCATATGGCTGGCGCTTTTGCCGCGGTCCTGGATCAGGCGCTGGCGATGGAACGCACAGGCCTGCGTCATCCCATGCATGCCGTGCTGCTTGCAGAATCAGCTTTGAGGTGTGATGACGATGCGGCCTTCCAGCGTGCGCTTGATCTGATTGATCTGATCCGCGCTGCGGATGAAGAAGCAGCCCGGATCATGACCGATTTCACCCACGAGGTGATGATGCCGCAAGTCGCGCAGACGTTTGCTGCCGGGCAGCGCGATATTGTTCTTGGTTATCTTGCCATTGCCCGACGGGTCCTGCCTGAACTTGCAAGCGTATTTGGCACGACAATAGCGGTTGAAAAGCCACATCCAAATATCATAGCGCTTGAAATGCCCCCTATTGGTAAGGCATTGATCCGACGGCGGGCCATGTTTTTCATGCGCAAATTCTATTTCGGTTCGGACAGTCGCGAGCATGATTTTGCCGCCCGGATGAGTGCCGGGATTGCACGTGGGGGCTGGGACTGCGTTTCACTGGACCCGACTTTCATTGGACGTGAGTGGGTCAGCCGCACGGGAGGCCATCTTTTTGAATTAGTTCAGGATGGCGATATTGATGTGGTGATCATTGATTTTTGCGGACTGGTACTGGCGCCTTCGGCTTTGATTGATTTCATCAACCTTTGCCGTCGCTTCAGGCCCCAGATGCGAATTGTCCTCATTCATTTTGATCCGTGGCAGAAACAGACATGGACAACCACCGCCATGCTTGGCGCACAGGCTGATCTGGTTTGGTCACATTTTCCATCCCAGGATATCTGGCAGGCGCCGGGGCTCTCAGGCCAGGTAAGCTTTGCGCCGTTTCCGGTTGGCATCGGGCTTGAAGAATTTCCATCCATTCCACGACGTCCGATCAACGTCTTTCAGGGGGCCGTCGAAACATACAATGCCAGTCGCGCATTCTGGCTTGCATCACTTGAAAAGTCAGGGTCCCCGATACAGGTGCGGCTGACAGGCCATGGCGATGACGGCAAGCCGCCGCTGGACAGTTATCGCGACTATCTGCGCGGATTTTTGGACTGCCAGTGCCTGGTAAATTTTTCAATGCGGCAGGATGGATCGCGAATTATAACCGGACGTACGTTTGAGGCGATTCATGCGGGGACCTGCCTTATTCAGGAACAGGCAGATGATGTGGAATATTATTTTAGGCCTGGCGAACATTTCCTGAGCTTTTCGACGCTGACCGAATTGCAGGACCTGCTGGTCTATGTGGCGGAAAACCCCGGCTATGCCGCGCAAATCGCGAGGCAGGGGCAATCGTATTTCCGGGACCGTTATGATGATTCCCTGCTTGTTGCCCATCTGGAGCAAAGACTGTTTGGCGCACCTCTGTCTGCAACAGGCGCGTCATGACCCACATCCCGACCACAGCTGACGACCGGCTGAGACAGGTTGTGGCACTGTTTGATGCCAAAGATTATAGGGGCAGTCTCGAAGTGGCGATCCAGATGGCGCTGGACAGTCAGATTCACCCTGTGCAGTCGATATTACTGGTGCTGGCGTCCGAAGAGACCGGCAATCTGCTCTGGTATCAGCGCGGATTGCAACTGATCGATCACGTCCTGGCTGGTGATCCAGGCGCAAGCAAGAGTCTTTGCCAGATTGAAAGATTGCTTGCCGCCGAGATGGTACGGTCATGGTTCATACGTGGTGATATGGTGCGTGTACTGCAACATCTGGACGTGGCCCGCAAGGTTGATCCGGCAATTGCAGAAGTATTTACTGAGACAACATTTGACCTGATCACGCGGGGCAGTCGACCAGCTATTCCAGATCAGACGAGTGAAACTGCTGTTGCCACATTTTCCGGTCTTGCCAAAGGTGAGGTGGTTCAACCAAGGCGATGTCTGGTATTTGGACGAAAGTATTTTTTTGGTCCCAACAGTCGCCCGCATGACATAGGCCCGCGCATGGCCCGCGGGCTGACCAATGGTGGTTGGGAAAGTATCTGTATCGATCCCACGTTTCCCGACTCCAATGATCGTACACCGCGAATATTGACACCAGACAGCTTTGTTGAATGCTGCGATAGGTATGAGCCCGATGTGGTGCTGATTGATCATTTCGGCATGCGCCTATCTGTGTCGGATTGGGGTGTTTTTGTGGCAGGCGTTCGACGAAAAAATCCGGGCATCCGACTTGTACATCTGAATTTTGATCCGTGGATTGTCGCCAATTTCCCCATTATGAAAGCACTTTGTGCCGACATGGATCTGGTCTGGTCACATTTTCCGGCGGGCGATTACTGGGATACTTTGGGTCTCAGGGACAAGCTTGTTTATCACCCATTTCCGGTTGGCGTGGAACTGGACGAACTGGAATTGATAACCCGCCAGGATAAAACTGCGTTTCAGGGCGCAACGGAATCCTACAATTACAATCGCGTCTATTGGCTGGCACTTTTGGGTAGGGCCGGGATCGAGATAGAACAGCGGGTGACTGTTCACCAGGATGATGGTCTGGATCCAATTGAAAGCTATCGGCAATATCTTTCGCGCTTTCAGTCTGTCGGCAGATTGCTGTCCTTTTCGATGCGTAGTGACGGCAGCAGGATCGTGACCGGGCGCAGCTTCGAGACGATTTATTCAGGTGGATGTCTTATTCAGGAACGAGCCGACGATCTGGACCATTTTTTAGTTCCCGGCGAACATTATTTTCGCTTTACCACATTTAATGAACTGCGCGATTTGCTGGCGTATCTGGAAGAAAATCCTGAGCTGGCGCGCATTGTGGCCGCAAAGGGGCAGGCATTTTATCTAAAAAATTACAACGACAAAAAGCTTACTGAATATCTGGAAGCAGCCCTTTTTCCTCGGTGAATTTCACGCAGCCACGTCGCGCAGAAAAGCCGCATAAGCGGATTTCAGTCCGTCATCAAGGCTGATTTTCGATGTCCATCCCAGTGATCGCAGCCGCGAGGAATCCACAAGCTTTCTTGGTGCGCCGTCAGGTTTGGTTGTATCAAACCTCAGCGCCCCGCCATAACCGGTCGCATCTTTCACAGCGGCCGCAAAATCTGCAATCGTGACTTCGATACCTGATCCGATATTGATGATCTGAGGATCATCATATGTCTCCATCAGCAAAAGGCAGGCATCAGCCAGATCGTCCACATGCATGAATTCCCGCTTCGGCGCGCCAGTTCCCCATACTACCACTTCGGAAGCGTTGGTCAGTTTCGCTTCGTGGAACCTGCGGATCAATGCGGCAGGCACGTGGCTGTTCATGGGGTCATAATTGTCACCAGGACCATAAAGATTGGTAGGCATGGCGCAGATACCCGAAAAGCCAAATTGGCGACGAAAGCCTGTGACCAGCTCGATGCCCGCCAGCTTGGCAACTGCATAGGGCTGGTTGGTGGGCTCAAGCGGGCCTGTCCATATATCAGCTTCGCGCATGGGCTGGGGGGCAAGGCGGGGATAGATACAGGTCGATGCCAGATACAGAAATTTTTCAACCCCATGTCGATGGGCCGACTGGACGGTATTGAGGGCAATAGCCAGATTGATGGCCACAAAATCCGCAGGATAGGTTGAATTGGCATGAATGCCACCAACTTTCCCGGCGGCCATCAGGACATATCCGGGCTTATGCGTAGCAAAATATGCGTCAACCGCAGTCGCATCACATAAATCCAGTTCTGCTTTTGACGGTCCCAATACCTTTGAAAAACCGTCGGTGCGCAGTTTGCGAACCAGCGCGCCGCCAACCAGTCCGCGAGCACCGGCCACAAAGACGGTCTTCGATCTGTCCAACATCTTAGCCCCGCTTATTGCTTTTCAAGGATTTTGCGGCTCAGCCGATGGGCGCTCATGGCCTCGACATGATGGCGGGTCTCCCAGCCGAACTGCTGGGTCAGCAAATCCAGATAGCGCGGATTGGCGAAATAACGATGAAATGCTTCATCGCGGAATGACAAAACGTCGGCTGCACTGACCTTTTCGGTGGGCAACGGCGTGCAGTCATAGGAGTGTTGGGAAAATCCGCTCCAGCTTTCGGGTAATGCCCAGCCGGAATTCACCGCCAGTTCATAAAGCGGTGATCCGGGATAGGCCATGGCGGAATAGAAATTGGCAAATTCACAGTTCAGTTCCATGGCCAGATCAAGGGTTGCCCGCATGCTGGCCAGATCATCATCCGGCAGGCCAAAAATATAATTGCCGATGACATGGATACCTGCTGACTGAATGGCCCGCACGATTTCCAGAATATCCTGCTGGTTGAATGATTTTTCGGCGCCATCGCGCACATGTTCACTGCCGGATTCAATGCCCAGCGCCAGCCATTTGATGCCCGCGCCGCGCAGTTTTGCCAGCCGCTCTGGCTTTACCGTGTCAATGCGCGCATAGGCCCAGATGTTGAGATGGGGGCCAAGCCCGCGTTCCATCAAAAGGTCACAAATTTTGGTGACATGCTTGTCATTCAGGACAAACATTTCATCAATGAATTTGAAAGTGCGAACACCATAAGTTTCGTAAAGATGCTGTATTTCGTCCACAACACCTTCTGGCGATCGCATGCGATAGCGGTTGGTGCCAAAGGGCGCATTGATGCAGCAGAACGAACATTTATACGGGCATCCAAGCGACGTGTAGATTGATGCATAGGGCTGTCGTGAGTCCAGATCCCCAAAACATTGCCAGTTATGTGCGCGATATTTGGACATGGGCAACAGATCCCAGACCTGTCCGTGCAACTCCTTGTCCAGATCCTTGATCAGGGCAGGGGCGGGTACGTTGACGACCTGATCACCATCATGAAACACCAGCCCTTCGACGGCATGGGGGGTAAAGGATTCCGACTTCAATTGTTCCAGCAGTTGCCGGACGGTCACCGGTCCTTCCGAGTTACAGGCAAAATCGACAGCCTCTTCGCGCAGGGTCCGTTCCGGCAGTGCAGAAACATGACCACCAAGGATGATGATTTTGGACTCTGGCCAACGTGCCTTGATCGCCCGGCATGTCAGACCCGCACCCACCATTTGTTGGGTTGATGCAGAGGGTTGATGACCAAATACAACCATGGCAATTAGCAATGGCTGGGTTTGCGCAACTATATCGGCCACCTGATCGGCTGAAAGTTCTTCAGCCTCGGCATCCAGAATTCGGATGGAATATCCCTGATCGCGGATATGTCCGCCGATTAATCGGCACCACAATGGCGGTTCAATCGCGGTCAGGGAATTGCCAAGCGACTGATATATCTGTCCGCGTTCGCCGGGATTGATCAATAAAAGATCGAGTGCCATGTCTGTCTCAATTACTAAGGTTGGATAACAAGTTTAGACCATACTCTATTCACTGTCAGAGGTTAACATGCTCTTTAAGCAGTCGCCTAATGACAGATCGGCAGATAGCCCCTAATTCAATTAGGGTTTTATGTCAGTTTTTCGATTCGGAGCTAATGCAAAAGAATGGATGCTGCCAAGGCATTGCTGGATCTGGTCCGCCGGAATATGGCGTCAGGGGACTTTGATGTCGCGACGGATACGCTTCGCCGAGCGGAATCGCTGTTTCCAGACCATCCCGATCTTTATCTCCTGCGGGCCAATCTGCCTGGCCTTGCCAAAGATATGCGGCTTAATGCGATCTGCCGAGCGCTGGCACTGGCCCCTGGGACTGGTACAGGTTGGAGCATGTTGGGGCAGGCTGGCATTGATCCACTAACCACTCTGGGTCGGGCCTGCCGGGTTGATCCGTTCAGTCACGACTCGCGCGAGGCATTGGGACTGAAGCTATTTGAAGTCGCTGATTCAAACGGTGCGGTCAAAGAGTTGTCCACCGCAGTGGCTTTAGCTCCAGAGACTGCAAATTTGACCCACAATCTGGGTTGTATCCTACTGGCGCAAGGAAATTTTGAATCGGCACGGCAGCTATTTCATTGCGCACGGCTTGTCGATCCGGGCCTGGCAGATGCCTGGATCAACGAAGGTGTTTGTTTTCAGAACAGGGCAAAACACCATGAGGCCCTAGCCTGTTATGAATCAGCCCAAGCACTTGTACCGGATTCCGAAAATTTTATCTCGAACAAGGGTTTTGTTCTTCGCGAATTGGATCGACCTGAAGAGGCCGTGGCGTTCCTGACTGAAAATCTGGCCCGTCACCCGCATTTTGCAGATGTGCAGCTTCAGTTGGCGCTGGCCCTACGCACCATCGGCGCGACAAAGCAGGCCATCCATCACCTTCGTGCCGCGATTTGCCTGCGCCCGGACAAGGTTGAACCCTATTCCAATGATGCTCAGACATTGGTTGGCCTGTGTCATGCGGAACTGGCGCAACGTTCGGCCGAACGTGCCTGCCTACTGGTCCCCAATTCCATGACGTTCACAAAGTCCCGGCTATTTGTTTCGTCCTATGATCCGGCCTTATCCGTTACCACTTTCAACGATATCATCGGCAAAACCGGCCAGCAGATGCGCAATGCCCTCGGCAATCGGCGCTTGTACAGTTTTTCTAACGGCCTGAACCCAGACCAACGATTATCCATCGGCTATCTGTCGTCGGATTTTCGCGATCATCCGGTGATGCGTAATCTTATGCCCCTGTTACCCGCCAAAGGTCGGGCTGGCACGGTGGCAGATCATCGCCACGTACTTTTCAATCTTGGCCTCAGGCATGATCATGTAACAGCAGAGATTGCGGGCAGGGTCGATGCGATAATCCAGATTGCAGGGTTGCTGGATGACCAGATTGCCGATCGAATTCGCTCAGAGAATATTGATATTCTGGTCATTCTGGCGGGCCGGTTTGACGATAATCGGCTGTGGATCGGACACCTTGGACCTGCTCCCGTCGTTGTCAGCATGTGTGATGTTGCAACGACAGGGTTTGACGCAACCGACTATTTTCTGGCTGATCCGATTGTGGTACCGCGCATTACAGGTACGTTTGAGCCTGAATTTTTTGCCGAGCGGGTAATCCGGCTTCCACACGTCTATGCGCATGATCCAATTCAAAATGCCCCGGCTATCGGACCGCCGCCGTGCATGAATAATGGCTATCTTACTTTCGGTTCGTTCAACAATCCGGCCAAAATAAATGCCAAGGTACTGACATTATGGGCACGCATCCTGAATGCTGTACCGCAATCGCGAATGGTGCTGCATTATCGTAACGCCTATGTCGATCCAGACCTTCAGCGTGACATCACAACGCGGCTTGGTGTGGCAGCTGATCGGGTCCGGTTTTCAACGCAGGCGCGGTTCGATCTTGCGGATCATCTGTCAGCTTATGGCGAAATTGATGTGGGACTGGACCCATTTCCGTTTAATGGCTCAACCACAACCTTTGAAGCCTTGTGGATGGGGGTGCCGGTCCTCGGCCCGATAGGCGATCGCATGATTTCCCGCTGGAATGCATCGCTGATGCAGGCAGCAGGGCTGAGCCAGCTTATTGGCCAGGATGGCGATGATGTGATCCGTTTATGCTGGCAACTGGATCGCGATCGCATTCAACTGCAAAATATTCGGGCGGCGACGCGCGCTCGTCTGGCCAAATCCTATGTCTGTAACGCCAGCCTGCGCAAACGCCACATCGACCGGTTATATCGGGCGATGTGGCGCAGCTATTGCAGTCAGCAATTCGCGCTAGAACGGGCCGCGGAACTGTAACTGATAGGCCAGCTTGGTCCGGGCTTCATCCGGCGACCACCGTGCGTCGGTTGGCCGGACCATTTTGTGCATCATTTCACCAATGGTACGCGGGTTTGGATAGAAGGCCGCTTCCAGTTCCGGCGTTGGTGGACAGGATGTTGGCGCAAATCCCATGCGTTGAATCTGAATTTTCTGCGTGCCCGACAGACGTTCGGCAATGCTGGCTGCAATTTCCGATCCCGCGCCGCACATCACCCAGTCATTGTCGATTACCAGCAAGCGACCGGTTCGCGCCACGCTGTCAGCGATTGTATCAATATCCAGCGGCGACAGGCTGATTGGGTCGATGACTTCCGCGTGTATGCCGACTTCGCGTGCAAGATCAGCAGCGCGCAGGGCCTCCTGCACCATGTTGGAAATGCCAACCACCGTGATGTCATTTCCCTTGGTCAGCACGCGCGCCTTGCCAAACGGGACGGTGTAGACTTCTTCAGGAACATAGGCGTCGGTATTGTACAACAGGCGATGTTCGACAAAGATCACCGGATTATTGTCGCGAATGGCCTGTATCATGCAGCCCTTGGCATCAAAGGCATTGGACGGCGCCACAACCTTAAGGCCCGGCACATGCATGAAGAAAGAATACAGACCCTGACTGTGCTGTGCGCCCTGGCCCCATGATTTTCCGATAATGCCGCGCACCACCATGGGCACGGTTACCTGACCGCCATACATGTAATGGCTTTTGGCAGCAATATTGACCAGCTGATTCATGGACAGCATCAGAAAATCCATGCGGATATGAACGTGGATCGGCCGCATGCCCGCAACGGCAGCACCGATGGCCACACCGGTCATGGCATCTTCGGACAAGGGGGTCGTGAAAACCCGGTCGGGTCCGAATTCATCCACCAGTCCTTTGGTTGATCCCTGGATGCCCTTGTGATCGTCCACGTCCAGTCCAAAGACAAAAACTGATGGGTCAAGGCGCATTTCCTGGGCCACTGCTTCGCGCAGGGCATCCACATATTTAAGAACTCGGCCCGACTGGGGCTTATCAGGATTAGCGGGCGAGGACATTGTGATACAGCTCCTCGAGTTGCGGGAAGGCACTTGTTTCGGCGAAATCAACGGCGGCTTCTACGTCAGCCTCGACTTCGCGATCCAGTTTCGCGCGTATGTCTGACGGCAGCATGCGCCCGATGCGTTCAACATCATCGCGGGCAGCCCAGGGTTCGAATTCTTTTTCCGAACGATAGCCCTGATCAAAATCAAGGCCCGGTCCCACATGTTCGCGCCAACGGTAAATGCGCGCTTCGATAAAGCCTGGTCCATCGCCGCGGCGCGCACGATCTGCATATTTTACCGATGCATCGCGAATGGCCAGCACATCGCCATCGGCTACAAGGGTTGTTGGAATGCCATAGGTTTCAACCCGCTCGCACATGCGGTCGGTGGCCCAGCGTTTCACCTGCGGCTCGTGGATCGCATAACCATTGTTTTCCAGAACAAAGATCACCGGCAGCTTGTGCAGGGCGGCAAAGTTCAGGCTTTCGTAAAAGACCCCTTCTTCTGTCGCGCCATCACCGAAAAATACCGCAACCACTTTTTTCTGATTGCGGCGTTTGGCAGCCAGTGCGACGCCCAGCCCCATGGGAATGGTCGTCCCCACAACCGCCGAAGTTCCAAGCACATTATGCGCCATGTCAATCAGATGCATGGAACCGCCCTTGCCTTTGGCACAGCCGGTCACCTTGCCATAGAGTTCTGCGAACATGGCATTCAGGTCACCACCTTTGGCGATATAGGTCGCATGCCCGCGATAGGTGCCCGAGACGATATCTTCGGGGTTCAGCGCATCACAAACGCCAACGGCCGCCGACTCCTGACCGATTGAAAGATGAACCGGACTCTTGATCTTGTCCGAGGGATAAATATCGGCGACCCGTTCTTCGGCGCGGCGGATCAGTCGCAACATGCGATAGACCCTCGCCAGGCCGGTCAGGTCCAGTTGATGCCCTTGAGTCACGTTTTCCCTCCATAATCGCCCGATGGTCTGAACAGTGGCGATTCTCTGATTACGCCTAACATTAGCGGGCATATCACCAATCCGATGTGATTAATTGGTTAACATGGCGTGCAATCCCTTGCCAAATGAAACCAACGACCGTTAGAACCGGGGCCATGAAAGTTGATAATATTCCCTATCGCAGTATTTGGGCGCAATCGGACGGGTCGGTCGGCATTATCGATCAGACGCTTTTACCCCATCAATTCAAAACCTTAACGCTGACCAACGCTGAACAGGTGGCTGAAGCGATCAAGGTCATGCGGGTGCGCGGCGCACCCCTGATCGGGGTATCCGGGGCCTATGGCATGGCGCTGGG
>CAISDR010000249.1 GCA_903884125.1 uncultured bacterium | reverse complement strand
GCGACCATTCACCTCAATCACCGTCCATGTATTGGATGCATTATTGTCGATCAGCACCAGCGGCTCCACCCTGAAGGCTGCTTCGCGTTTGGGGCGCTTTAGTCTTGTGGCAAGAAGCTCGCGCGGCAGCACTTCGCCCGACAGCGCCTGACCCAAATTCATCTCAAGGCGCTTTAATTTTTCTGATCCCTCGAATGCGGAACCATCTGTTGCCTGTACCCAGAACGTATCCAGCGCATACCCGTCAACGGTTGTGTGAATTTTAGCATCGACAATCGTCGCACCGGCAACGGCAAATGCACCCGCGACACGGGCAAACAGGCCTGGGTGATCGGCCGTGAACAATGTAACCTCGGTTACCGCGCGAAACCGGTCGGGAACAGCATCGATTGTCAGCGCCTGACCACTTGCCTCGGCCCGGCGCATCAATTGGGCGTGACGCACATGGGTGTCGCTATTGGCCGACAGCCAATAGGCATCATAGTGGCGTTTTATCTGTCGATTGCGCGCCGCTGCACTCCAGTCGCCAAGTCGCTCGGCCAGAACCTGTTGCGCATGTGCCACCCTTGCCTTGCGGCCTTCCGATGCCAGACCACCGGACAGAACCGCTTCGGTTTCCTTGTACAGCTGGCGCAGCAACTGACCTTTCCAGCCGTTCCATGTGCCTGGCCCCACCGCACGGATATCGGCGACCGTCAGGACAAGCAACAGCCGCAACCGTTCGGGACTTTGCACCTGTTCGGCAAAATCCGACACGGTCTTGGGATCACTCAGATCACGCTTCTGGGCAAAGTCACTCATCAGCAGATGATTTTGCACCAGCCAGGTGACCGTTTCGGTTTCGCCCGGCGACAGGCCCACGCGCGGCCCCAGCCGTCTTGCGATCTGGGCACCTTCATCGGAATGATCCTGATCGCGGCCTTTGGCAATGTCATGGAGCAGCATCGCCAGAAAAAGGACCTCGCGATTTAAGACCTTGTGGATCACTTCGTTGGACAGGGGATGATCTTCGGCCAGTTCGCCACGCTCGATCTGACCCAGAATGCCGATTGCACGCAGCAGATGTTCGTCAACTGTGTAATGGTGATACATGTTGAACTGCATCATCGCGACGATGCGACCAAAATCCGGTACAAAGCGTCCGAAAACACCTGCTTCATTCAACCGACGCAACGCACGTTCGGGATCATGGCGCGACGTCAGCAGTTTCATGAACACCGCATTGGCTTCGGGATTGACGCGCAGATTTTTATCAATCAGCCGCAACGATCGTGTCACTTCGCGAAGGGCATGGGGATGGATATCGATACTTAACTGGTCGGCGACCTGAAAAAGGCGCAACAGATTGACCGGGTCTTTTTCAAAGGCATCGGGCCGGGCCAGATCCAGCCTGCCATTGTCATTGATAAAATCACCGATCCGGCGCGGCCTGCCACCAAACCGCGGTAGAAACCGACGCAGTCCAGGGCGATATTTGCGTTGCTGGTCTTCAAGCGTGGCACAGAAAATGCGCGTCAGATCCCCTACATCCTTAGCCACCAGAAAATAATGCTTCATAAAGCGTTCGACCGCCGACAGGCCCGCATGGGC
>CAISDR010000248.1 GCA_903884125.1 uncultured bacterium | reverse complement strand
GGTTTCGGGGGTGGGGCAGGTTTCCAAGGTGATGGCGCCTTCGACGCGGCGGATTCCCCGCGCTGCCCGTAAGAAGTCAGCGCGCTTCCTGAGATGGTCCAAATGGAGAGGCGTCCCTGGGGCGCCCGGCAGACTCAGGCCGACAGCTTGCGGCGGCCGCTGGCGCGGCGACGGTTGATCACCTTGCGGCCACCGGGGGTCGCCATGCGCGAACGGAAGCCATGGCGGCGCTTGCGCACGAGTTTGCTCGGCTGATAGGTGCGCTTCATGGTCGTCAGGCTCCGAAAAGGCCCGGTTGGGGCCGCAAAAGAGCGCGGTTTCTAGGCGGGCCGGCCCACCCTGTCAACGACCGGGAACGATTGAAATATTATTCGGGTTTACCCCCTCAGGACAGGTACACGGCGGGTTTCCGGCGCAATATTATTTCAATCCACACCGTTTAAGCCGGTGTTAAGGCGGAAAGTCGCAGTTTTGTGCCCGACTCGCCTGCCCAAGGGTTACGTGTAAAATGACCACTCTGAAGACTGTGGGTTGGGCGGCTGGCATGGGGAACACCATGTGCGCGCCCGTAAATGGGGTTGGTTATGGCAAAGAAGAAAACGGCGCGCGCCGTAAAATCGGTTGCGCCCAAAATCCAAGAAAATGGTTTGCCCGAAGGGCTCGCTCCGGAGGATATCAAGCCGATAGACGTCCCCATGTTCGGTGGGTCTGGTGTGACCGTTCAGGGAACGGGCAACGACTTTTCCTTGATCTTTACTCGCGTCCGGCCTGCCATCCTGGCCAAGACTGGACAGCCAGCCCCGGTGGCTCTTTCCGAGCCCGCTGTAATTATCAATGTGAGCCCTCAGACGCTCAAGGACCTTTCAATTGTGCTCGCGGAGCAGGTAGCAGGCCACGAGAAATTGTTTGGCCCCATCGTTTCGCCGTTTACGCGCGGACGCGAAGCCGTCAAGACCAAGACCAAACACTAATGAACTACAAGGTGATCCAAACCACCGTCTTTCCGGCGGTGACGAAGGTTCACTTTTACGAAGAAACGATTCCGCACATCAATCAAGAGCATCCGGAAGTAAAGGTCGAGCTTCCGAGTATCTATCAGGCGGTAGAGCAGGCAATAAAAGACCCGACCCACATAGAGCAGAGCTATTCCAATTCGTATGTGTATGTAGATGCCAAATCTACAAACGCGGGCGGCGAAGCCTTGAACAAGCGCCAAAAGCTTTCCAGCCCGTTTGTATCGTGGCGGTAGCCTTCGTCGTCAAACTTCACATATTCGCCGCGACCGTGGCAGACCGTGCCGTGCTTATGGCCGTCGCCGATTACTAAAGAATATCCGCGCCATTCATCGGTTGAGATCACCGTGCCGGGGGCGATGTTTTCCTGAAAGACGCCGCGCAAAGACTTCTGGCTGGCATCGGGAATGACCTTGCAGCGGATATAGCCGTTCCGCTCCCGCATACCCATGACAACCGTTTTGCCGGCAGCGCCACGGCCAGCTTTACCAGCGCGGCGACCGCCCATATACGCTTCGTCAATTTCAACCTGCTGTTCAATGCCGCCCAGCATCTCTTGATAGTCGGCGTTGTTCATCAGCTTGCGGATTTGCATACCCATGCGATAGGCGCACTTGCGGGTCACGCCAAGCTGGCGATGCAATTCCATGCCGCTGACACCGTGACGGGTCGAGACGAACAAAAAGATGGCGTAGAACCAGACAGTGAGCGGGGTACTGCTCTTTTCAAAGACGGTACCGGCGCAGGGATACAGGTTGTCCCCGCAATGGGCGCAGGAATAAGCCTTGCGGCCTTCAAGGCGGTGGAAGGTGGCATCTACCACGCCGCACTTGCCGCAGGTATGGCGATGGCCGAACCGGACCGTCATGATGTGCTCAAGGCAGGCCGCATCATCGGGGAACCGCTTGAAGAACTCGCGGACGGTCATCTTACGGGTGAAATCGTTCTTGTTCATGTCAATAATCTAGTTTACACTATTGGCCGTGTCAACAGGATAATTGACAATGGCAAAGGATTTTGTGACGGCTACGGATGCCCTTTTTGCCCGGACGGGGCCGGAGGAATTGGCTGCTGCCCTAGGGTGCGCCTCAAACTCGATCAGGCAGGCCAGGATGGCTGAGGAGAAAAGGGGTCACCGATCCCCGCCCCCCGGCTGGGAGGCCGCCGTAGCCCGGCTGGCCCGGCAGAAAGCTGCCCAGCTTCTGAAGCTGGCCGACAAGCTGGGATAGGCGGACACCGCCCCCTTTCGGGGGCGGGCCGCCGGGTGTAATAACGCGCGTTCTTTACGCACTGAGCACCTACCCTTCTCCAGCGGCGCGCTGGGCTAGGTTGAACAAGCCGCCCCTGCCGGGCGGTTTGTTCGTTTTAGGGGGTGCTGGGCTAAGTGTCGGACCCTACAGGGCAATTGAGGGCAGCAATTCTAATTGCTGCCCTTTGCTGCCCTCAATCTTTCAGGGCTTCAAACAGCTTTTGGGCCACGTTTCGGACGGTGCGCTCTCCGGCGGACTTACCCTTGCTTTCCAGCCATACGTGCATGGCTTTTTCCAGGTCAGCGAGTCGCTCAGGTTGCCATCCCTCGTAGATGCGCTTGAACAT
>CAISDR010000247.1 GCA_903884125.1 uncultured bacterium | reverse complement strand
GATGAGTATCTTGACATTTTCAACCGAATTACCATCCGACTTGAATGATTCTGTCGCCATTATAAATGGCGTAACTATGCACCTTTGGGATCCGATTGGAATTATTTTGGACCTGCTGGGCCGAAAACCAAAAGCCATTTTGATTGGAAACAATATGTGCCAGCCCGATACATTGGTGCAAAAATATAAGCGAGATTTTGTGATTGTTGACGGGGCCTCGGGGCTGAAACCAGAAATTCAAGATTATGCTACAGATAATCCTATAAACCTTGTTCGCCCAGGAAAATTTATTGAAATTGTTGACAAGGGCTTGTATCCGCTGTCAATCGAAGAGCGCAGACCTGACATCAGCTTTTTACTTTTTGACCCAAAGACCCGGAGCATTTCTTTCGAGAAAATGCCTAACATCGACTATTATTTCTTTGGCCCCATTGAGTGATTCTCGAATGCAGTTCATACGAGTAAGTTGGCGGCGTTGCAGTAGCGTTTAATGTTGCTAACAGCCATACGATACTCCCGCTCCCGACCCACTGTGCAATCGCCCCGGGCTGATATAGTCTGCGCGCGATGAGTGATCCTGTTTCAAGCCCCGGTTCCCCAAAACCCGTGTCCCCGAAACCAGCCGCCGCGTCAGGCCGCAGGTCTTTCTGGCCCTATGCCGTGGTGTTTTTGCTGGGGGCGGGATTTGTCGTCTATGGGCTTGTTGCCTATCCACAATTTGCTGCGACCTGGAACGTGGGTACCGGGTCCGGCGAACGCGTGGCCCAGCTTGAGGGCCGGGTTGCAGCACTGCTTGAGCGCACGGAAGCGTTGGGCGCGCTGGAAGCGCGTATCAGCGCGCTTGAGGGTGCAGCCAGCGCACCAGGCCCAAAGGTTGACGACACGGACCTGACAGCCCGGATCGCGGCCCTTGAAGCCCATGCAAATACCAGTGCAACGTCAACCGGCGCCGATGCACGCATTGCAGCGCTGGAGCGCGATATCGCCCGGCTTGGAAATCTGGAACATGACGTCCAGCGTCTGCCCGCCCTTGAACGGGCGCAAAGCCAGCGGGCGGCGGCATTGGCGGTGCTGGTTCTGGCGCGGGCGATTGATACCGGCGCACCATTTGTCGTTGAATATGATCTTGCCCGTCAGGTGCTGCCCGGCGGGCTTGCAGATCATCTCAACACGCTGGGGGCTCTGGCAAACACGGGCATTGCACGTCTGGATCAGCTGGCGGTGCGGTTTGAGCCGGTGGCGCAGGCATTGGAAACCGACAGCGCCATCATCGACCCCAATCTGTCCTGGCCCTGGCGCTGGTTTGAACAGGTGCGGTCGCTGATTATCATTCGCCCCCTTGATACCCAGCCCGGCAGCAGTCGCAGCGCAGTTTTATCGCGGGCACGTGCGGCCATGAATGACGGACAGTTTGACCGGGCATCAGCGGAAATGCTGGCGATCAGTGCTGATCCCAAATCACCCGCAACAGCGATGGCCGCAGCATGGGCCTCAGCGGTTAATGCACGACTTGGAGCCGAACGCGATCTGGCGACAATCACGGCCCTGCTGGCAGCGCGCGATCTGCCGAATGGCGAGGGTGCCAAGTGATTTTGCTGTTACAGCGAACGCTGGTCCTGCTATTGGCCGCGGCGATCATCGCCTGGGTCTTAACCCTTGACGGGCATATCCAGGTCGTAATCTTTGGCCAATGGATTGAGGCGCCCATCGGGCTGGTTGTGATCGTTCTTGTCGCGGCTGGCATTTTGTGGCGGCAGGTTGGCCGGGCGTGGCGCTGGATATGGCGCGATCCGGCACGCACCGGGCGTGCGGTCGAACGTGCCCTGGCGCGTGGTCATGTGGCTGCTGCCGCAGGCAGGGTCGATGACAGTCTCAAATCAGCGGTCAAGGCTGGCAGGTCGGCATCGGGACTTTCGGTTGCCGCCCGCATTCTGGCGGCAGAAACCGCCGAAGCCGCCGGACGTGCCGATCTTGCCGCCGATGCCTATGACGCGCTGGCTGCCGATCCGGCCACACGGTTTTTGGGTATCAAGGGTCAGTTGCGTCTGGCGCTTGCCGCACAGGATACGGCCCGTGCCCGACCGCTGGCCGAAGAAGCGTTCAATCTTGAACCGGGATCTGCAGTCGGGGCTGATGCGCTGATTGCGCTGGCTGCGGCACAGGGTGATTTTGCTGACGCCGCGCGGGTGGTGGACCGTGCCCTGCGCGCCGGTGCCATCGACCGGGGAATTGCCAAACGCCGCCGGGCGCTGCTGTGCTATGCCGAAGCCGAGGGGCTTTATGCGCAGGGTACGTTAAGCCCCAGTGAACGTCGCCGCGCGCGTGATCTGGCCGTTGAGGCCGTTGAACTGGCCCGCGACATGCCGCCCTTTGCGATTGCGGCTGCAAAGGCGGAATTTGACGCCGGTTCGCTGGATATGGCGCTGCGGATTTTGTCAGATGCCTTTACCGCCCGTCCGCATCCCGATCTGGTGCGGGCGCTGTCCGAACTGGGTCCAACTGCTGCGCCGTCGCTTTTGCGTGCCCGGGTTGACGCCATGACACGCAATCGGCCGCGGCATGTGGAAACACATCTGGCGCTGGCGCGGGTGGCACTTGATGCGGATGAGTTCAGTTCAGCCCGTGATCATCTGGCGCCGCTTCTGACACCACAGGCCCAAAGCGGGCCAAAGGGTTTAAGTATGCGCGCCAGTCTTCTGATGGCGCGACTGGCGCGCGAAGGCAGGGTCGGGTCAGACCCCGCCGCCCGGCGCGAAGCAGCCAGCTGGATTGCCCAGGCCGAAACCGGTCCACGCGATGATGTCTGGCATTGCCGCACCTGTGGCGACATTCAGCAATTCTGGCGACCGACCTGTCCGCGATGTGGTGGACTGGACAGTTTTGACTGGCCGGATGCCGGTGACGTGGCCGCAAAACCTGTCTCAGACGCGCGCAAGCCAGTGCTGGTAGAGGCCACCCGTGCGCTGGATGATCCCGGTCCAGAACAGACGGGGACAAGGCAAAACTGGCTCGCATCTCTTGTCGCACCGGTTGGGCGTCTGTTTTCCCGACGCCGGTAATTGTTTTTTTACCACGATTTTTCGGGATGTTCTTTTTTCGTACCCACAAAATGTTGCGGATTTTGTTGCTGAAAGCGCAATTCAGGGTGAACATCGCTAGATATGGTGTTAAGGTCACCTATTGGTCATAGGTTGCCTGTCCAGGGATGTATTTGGGCAGGGAACGGGGGGCGCCTTTGGTGCCGGGCCGCAATGGTGCTGACGCGC
The DNA here is from genome assembly GCA_903884125.1 of uncultured bacterium. GTDB lineage: Bacteria > Pseudomonadota > Alphaproteobacteria > CAISDR01 > CAISDR01 > CAISDR01. Next base: position 60 of record CAISDR010000247.1, on the reverse strand, counting down.
CCAAGCTAAAGGCTAGATGAGGTACATCATGTCATGGAATGATGAACGGGTAGAACAGCT
>CAISDR010000246.1 GCA_903884125.1 uncultured bacterium | reverse complement strand
ATCCGGGATGCTGGCTTCTGGTCTGGTGAGGCCACCCGTTTTTATTATGACAGCAAAGGTCGGGCCTATGCCTATTACCTGCTGATGAAAGCACTAGGCGATGATTATAAAGCCGTCATCCGCGACCGCCAGCTTCAGGGCGTTTGGGACCAGTCGGTCAATTCGCTTGCTGAAGCAGCCAGGCTCAAACCATTTATTGTGATGAATGCCGCGCCAGGTGGGTTTCTGTTTCCCAATGATCTGGCGGCTCAGGGTTTTTACATCCTGCGCGCGCGGACGCAGTTGCGCGAGATAACTTCCGTGCTTCAGAAATAAGGACGCTGGCAAAATGTCCAATCAGCGCCGTCGGTTTCTTGTCGTGGTTGATGATACACCAGAATGCAAACTTGCCCTGCGTTATGCGTCGCTGCGCGCTGAACGTACCGGCGGCGGGGTATCACTTCTGTATGTGATCGAGCCTGCTGATCGCCAGACATGGGGGTCAATTGAGCATCTGATGCGTGCCGAAGCCCAGGAGGAAGCGCTTCGGATTTTGACTGAGCTATCCGAACAGGTCCGGTCCGAACATGCCATTGACGCGGAGCTGATTGTGCGCGAAGGCAAACGTTCAGAAGCCCTGCTGCAATTGCTGGCCGAAGATCGCACCATCCGGGTCCTGGTCTTGGGCGCTGCGACCGCCAAGGATGGCCCCGGACCCCTCGTGTCACATCTGGCGCAGATCGCAGGTTCGCTCAGAGTGGCGCTGACCCTCATTCCCGGCGGCCTCAGCCGCGATCAGGTTGACTCTCTGGCCTGAACCAGCCTTAGCCGCGCATCTGGACATAGCTGCCAAAGCCGACTGCTGCAAAAAGGGCAATCATCAGGCCGAAGGCTGCAAATGAGCGTGCGCGGATCGAAAAATCTGAAAGACCTGGCATGTTTCCCCCGAAGAAGCCGAATTTAAATGACTTTAAGCCTTTGAAGTGCGCCGGATTCAATTGCAGCACGCGACGACTTGAAGACTATCAGATATAAAATTATGCAACCAACTGGATCAGGCCAATTAACTCATTGAAAATATATAGTTTTTCTAATGAATATTATTTCGACCAAGTGCCTTAATAATAGGCATTATATGAATTTGATTGTATCCCAAATAAGTGCGGATTGATGCGGCTGCTTGCCGCGGGTTGTCCGGCCTGCTGTTAACCGTCTTCGCACCTTGATGACGGATTACCGCACGCCATGTTATGGAGAGCTTTCGCAGACATATCGCCACCTGGCAGGCTAGGCGGCTCCAAAGGAAATATTGATGTTTATACAGACTGAATCGACTCCAAATCCGGCGACCATGAAATTTCTGCCCGGGCGGATTGTTCTGGCGGACGGTGCGGATTTCACGTCAGCCGAAGCGGCGCGTATCTCGCCGCTGGCCATGCGGCTGTTTGCGGTCGATGGCGTCGCAGGCGTCTATCTGGGACCGGATTTCGTCACCGTCACCAAATCGGGTGGCGAGTGGCATCATCTGAAGCCTGCGGTGCTTGGCGCCATTATGGACCATTTCACCCGCGGCGATCCGGTCATGACCGAAGAAGCAGCGTCAATGCACACCAGCCACGATGCCGACGATGAAAACGCGGAAATTATTGATCAGATAAAGGAAATTCTGGATACCCGCGTTCGTCCTGCGGTGGCTCAGGATGGTGGCGATATAGTGTTTCATGGCTTTGCCAACGGCGTGGTTTATCTGAACTTGCGCGGGTCATGCGCTGGTTGCCCCAGTTCGACCATGACGTTGAAAAGCGGCATCGAGAATATGTTGCGCCACTATGTACCCGAAGTGACCGAAGTGCGCGCGGTTGCTTAGCAATATTTCTGGATGACGCTCGCACTTGATCACCTGTTTTTGCCGGCGAAGCGGGGGCAGTTGCTGGTTACCCGCATTATGGGCGGCGCGCTGATTCTTCTGGCGGTCAGCGTCTGGGGTGCGGCGATTTTTGCAAGTCTTGCGGGTGCTGTGGGCGAACGCATGTCGGGTGCTGAAGCCGCGGCGGTCAATGCCCGACGCGAGGCAACGGCCCTTTTGGTCCGCCGTGATCAGGATCGCTCAGGCCGTGAAAAGGCGGGGACGGCGCGGCTGGCGGCGCTAGCCGCAGAAGAAGCCAACGCCTCGCCCAGTGGGGATCAACTGGCAGAAGCGGTCGGGTTTGCCGAAGGGCCAACTGGTCGCAAGGAAGCCTTTATCAAGATCGTCCTGCCGCTGATACTGGCTGAAAATGCCAGAATACTGGATGAGCGTCATCGCCTTGAGTCTATTGCAGGTAACCGGGACCGGTTAAGTGAAAGCGACAATATGTGGTTGCGTGCGATGGCTGCCGATTATGATCTTGGCGATAATTTGACGGTTTCCGATTTGCTGGATGAGCTTTTGCCCAAGGTTGATGTTATTCCGGTCTCAATGGCGCTGGGGCAGGCGGCTGAAGAATCCGGCTGGGGTACGTCACACCCGGCCCAGGGGCAAAACGCGCTGTTTGGGTTGCAGACGATGGCAATTGGCGGCATTTTGTCGGCGCCGGTTCAAACCCGAGACGGCAGATTGAAAAATGCAGGCTTTGAGCATTTGCGCCAATGCGTGACGGCCTATATGCACACGATCAATTCACGCAGGCCGTACGCGGAATTTCGCACAGCCCGGGCCGAGCGACGCAGGTCGGGCAAACCACTTGATGGTATCCAGCTGGTCGCTCACTTGACGCGCTATTCGGAGTTGGGTGGTGAATATATCCGTAAAATCCAGGCCTTGATCCGGCGCAATCGACTTGATCTTCTGGACCGTGACGGCGTGGCCGCCAAAAGCGCATTGCGCTAGGATCCGCGTAATTTTGGCATTTGAAGATAGCAATCAAAGGAGCTTGTGATGAGCAATCATGCAGCCTTGTCTGATCAGGCACTGGCACAGTTATTCACTAAAGCGCACACCCAGAATGCATGGCTGGATAAGCCTGTATCTGAAACCTTACTGCGTCAGCTTTACGATCTGTTGAAATGGGGCCCCACCAGCGCAAACTGTTCACCGGCGCGATTTATCTTTGTGACCTCGACCGAAGCCAAGGCCAGGCTGAAGCCGCATCTGTCGGGAAATAACAGCGAGAAGACAATGGCAGCACCGGTATGCGTGATCATCGGCACCGATTACAATTTTGCAGAGCGCCTACCACAGCTTTTTCCGCACATGCCGTCTGCCAGGGACTGGTTTGCTGATCCGAAAGTCTCTGTACCGACTGCCGAACGCAATGCCAGCCTGCAGGGTGCTTATCTTATGCTGGCGGCGCGGGCGCTGGGGCTGGATTGTGGTCCCATGTCCGGATTTGATTCAGCCGGTGTGGATGCCGCCTTTTTCGCCGGTACATCGGTAAAGACCAACTTTCTGTGCAACCTTGGCTATGGTGATCCAAAGGGCGTTTTTCCGCGCGCCCCGCGCCTGGATTTTGCCGATGCCGCGAAACTGATCTAGTCATTTGATTGTCCTGGCGATCGATTGTGCGCTTGGCCCGGGTCAGGTGGTCCTGGCCGATGGCGGACGCGAGCTGGCGCGATGCAGCAATGACAATGCGACTGATGCTGCCGAAAGCCTGATCGGGCTGGTTGATGAAGTGCTGGCACATGTCGGACTTTTACCTGATCGCATAGACCGGATCGCTGTCACTACAGGACCAGGCCGGTTCACCAGCATCCGGACCGCTATTGCCACGGCGCGGGGGCTGTCTATGGCCTGGGGTTGCCCGCTTGTCGGGATTACTACTTTTGATTTAATTGCCGCGGCTATTAAGAGCGATGATGAAAGAACCCTGGGTGTCCTGATTCCCGTCGGACGTGGCGAACTTGCCTGCCGGTTATATCGATCCGGCAAAGTATTCGGCGATGTTCATGTTGGTACAGCCGCAGCGCTGTTGGCCCGCATAAACGTTGCAGATTGTATATTGGCTGGGCCTGGTGCGGTATCATTCGGCCCCGAGGCAGCAATTGTGCCGTTAACGCTTGATGCTTTTGAGCTGGCACAGGTAGCCATGCTGCGGCCGGTCGAAGGACAGGTAATGCCAGTCTATGCGCGCCCACCTGACGCAGATTTGCCATCCGACCAAAACATGGGACTTAGCTTTGTCATCGATTTCAATGACGAGCCGGCGCTTTTGGCGGCACAGACCCTGCACGCCCAGTGTTTTGCCCAACCATGGTCAGCCAGCGCCCTGCAGCAGCTGGTGGCAGAGCCAAATACGAGGCTTGTGGTGATTGGAAAACGGGCATCACCGGTTGCCATGGGTATTGTTCGCCATGTGGTCGATGAAGCGGAAATATTGACAATTTGCGTCGTCCCTGCGGCGCGAGGCGCGGGGTTCGGCCGCAAAGTAATGGATTACATGATTTCTATCGCTCAAAGAAATGGGGCTGGTCAGGTGTTTTTAGAAGTAGCCGAAGATAATATTGAGGCATTAGGTCTGTACAAATCATTAGACTTTCAAAAGGTCGGACGTCGTAGCAATTATTACGCTAATAATGATGGTCCCGGCAAAACAGCTTTAATTTTGCGGCGCGAAATCTCCAAAGTCTCAGAATTTTAGCAACAGTCGACGAATTCGTTCTAAAGACATATTATGAAGTGTTTGATTTATTATATGCTTGACCCCATGTAGCCAAATGCCATAGCTTCTCAATAATTCGAGTGTTTTAAACTT
>CAISDR010000245.1 GCA_903884125.1 uncultured bacterium | reverse complement strand
TGTCCCACGGCGTTGAAAAACTGATCGGATATACCGTTCAGGGATCATCATTCGTGTTCGGGTCGCTGGCCGATGGCCGGCGCGAGGTCATCATCGCGTTTCAGATTCTGCCGGTGATTATTTTCATCGCCTCGCTGATTGGCATTTTATACCATTGGCGGATCATGCCCTGGGTCATCAGGATTCTGGGTGGCGGACTGGCACGGGTCACAGGTGTCAGCCGACTGGAAAGCCTGTGCGCGGCCGCCACCATTTTCGTCGGCAATATCGAAGGCCCGCTGATGATCCGCCCCTATCTGGCGCGCATGTCACGGGCGCAGTTATTTGCCGTGATGAGCGGGGGGCTGGCTTCGGTCGCGGGCTCAGTGCTGGTAGGCTATGCCAGCCTTGGGTTCCAGCTGGACTATCTGATCTGCGCCGCTTTCATGTCGGCCCCCGGCGGGCTGTTATTCGCCAAGATACTGGTGCCCGATGTAGGCCCCGGTTATGAGCCCGAAGCCAATGCCCCACTGGTAACATTCGACAAGGACCACACCCCCGCCAATACGATCGAGGCTGCGGCCAACGGCGCTACAATTGGCCTGTCGATTGCCTTTAACGTCGCTGCCCTGCTGATTGCTTTTGTCGGACTGGTGGCGCTGGTTAACGGACTGATTGATGCTGGTGGCACTGCCCTTGGTGTGCCCGGCATCACGCTGGATGGCATATTTGGCTATGTGTTTGCGCCCATTGCCTGGGCCATTGGCGTTCCATGGGGCGAGGCGCAGGGTGTTGCCAGATTTCTGGGGCAGAAATTCGTGCTGAACGAGTTTCTGGCCTATGTGAGCTTTGCGCCGGTCAAGGAAACATTCTCGGCCCATACCCAAGCGATTGTCACCATTGCCATGTGTGGTTTTGCCAATCTGACCGGCATGGCCATTCAGCTTGGTGCCCTGTCTGCCATGGTGCCGGAACGACGTTCGGATATTGCGCGTCTGGGTATCAAGGCGCTAATCGGTGGCACCCTGTCCAATCTGATGAGTGCAGCACTTGTGGGTATTATCCTGAACCTGCGCTAGACTTAACCTGACGGATACGTCGCCAGAGATCGATAAAAACAACCGGCAAAACCAGTTCAATCACCATCAGCGTCGTAAAAAACGGATGCGGTGTGCCAACGGCAAAATAAGAAATCAGCCGCCCGATCCCACCAATGAAAAAAAGGCCCGATACAAAGGGCACAAAGAATTCATACCGCGGCCACGTGCGTGACATATAGACCAGCATGATTCCATAAGTGCCCCAGAACGGCGCATAAAACCGTAGTTCAGAATCCATCGATGCAGGCCATGGGCCAGCTGATGGATGAGTGGTTTGGGTCAGCAGGTCAAAACCCGTCTCGCCCAGGCGCGCCGTGGCACCGGCACCCAGGATCATGATTGAGGCAAAAATCAATATCGCGCTGATGCCCAGCGCCAGCAGACCAAATCTCAAAACCCGGGTCATGGGCACCGCCCGCCTTTCCAATAGTCAACAGAGTCCGGGGTTTACACATCCTTTGGATTGGCGATCAGGATTTCAGCCAGCCAGGGATTGGGAAACCGGCGTCTGCGTGTGATAGCATAAAATGCTTCACGAATTTCGGGTAGCTGATGATGTTCGACCAGCACACCGGAATTCAGCTCGTCAATGACAACTACAGACGGCACCAGCGTCAGCCCCTGATGGGCGCGCGCAAAAAGACGCATCAGAGCCATATCATCAACTTCGGCCAGAATGACGGGTGAAATCCCTGCCTGATCCATCAGCCGGTCAAAGCCTGCGCGAATGGTACCTGACCGGCCCGGCAATACCAAAGGTACGTTGACAAGATCCTCGGGAAATCGAAATCCAGATACGCGTTTTCGCTGGAATTTGAGGCCGGGCGGCCCGACCAGCGACACCGGCTGATCGGAAATCAGCGGGTTCTGCCAGTCGCTTTCCGCATCAATCATCGCAGGCTGGTTGGCCAGAACCAGATCAAGCTGATGATCATCCAGCTGGCCAAGCAATTCCTGAAAAGTGCCTGAACGCAGGACCAGTTCCACGTCACCGCGAACGATCAGCGGTCGCATCAGGCGCATCTGGAAATTGCGGGACAGTGTTGCAACTGCCCCGATACGCAAGGCAGGCCGCTGATCGGGATTGAGACCTTTAAGCGTGTTGAGAAGTTCGTCACCGGATGTGAACACGCTGTCAGCGTAATCCAGCGCCACCCGCCCCGCTTCTGTCAGTTGCAGGGTCCGGCCACGCCGGTCAAACAGTTTTTGACCCAGCTGATCCTCCAGCCCTTTAAGCTGCACAGACAGCGAGGAAGCCGCAACATTGAGCCGCCGGGCTGCCCGGGTCATTGATCCTTCATGGGCGATTGCCCAGAAGTAACGCAGATGGTGATAGTTCAGAAATGCCATGGCTTATTCTGATTTATATAACGATTAGTTTCAATCTTTGAATTTTTCATAAGCGATGTCCGGCCGTATACCGTCCCAACCAACGGCGGAGGCGGACATGACGGCAATCATATGGTGCGTATCGACTGGGCCATTGGCCCTGATCCTGCTGGGTCTGATTCCAAAAAGAGCCGCAAACCTGAATCCGTTATGGACCGGGCGGCTGGGGGTCATGGCAGGGCTTGCCAATGTGGCTCTGGCACTGGGATCAGCGATCACCGTCGGGTTTAACGGTGCTCAGGTCACGCCAACACTGGGTCTGTCCGGAATTGGATTTGGGATTTATCTCGACGCATTGTCGGTTGTCATGTTTTTGCTGGTGTCCTTTATCGGCACGATCACGCTGGCCTATTCCGTGCGTTACCTTGAGGGCGATGCCAATCATGGGGCGTTTTTGAAATGGATGGCGCTGACCCTTGGCTGCGTGCTGGCGCTGATCATATCGGGAAATCTGGCACAGCTGATACTGGCGTGGATCGCCACCAGCATGGGCCTTCATCGGCTGCTGCTGTTTTATCCGCAACGAATTGCCGCGCGGCTGGCGGCTGGCAAGAAATTCATTGCCAGCAAAATGGCAGACCTGTGCCTGATCATTGCAGCCGGTATCCTGTTTCATAACTTCAGGACACTCGACCTTGCGGACCTGCTGTCTGCCATCCGTCACACACCATCTGTGTCTGTGGATAGTGTCGCGGTACTGGTTGCCATAGCCGCATCACTGAAATCCGCGCAGCTACCACTGCATGGCTGGCTGACCGAAGTGATGGAAACACCCACACCGGTGTCCGCGCTTTTGCACGCAGGCATTATCAATGCCGGCGGATTTTTGATCCTGCGTCTTGCAGACATAATGGCGGCATCGACACCCGCGCTGGAAATTCTGGTGATTGTTGGCGCGACCAGCGCGCTATTTGCTTCCTGCGCCATGCTGACCCAGACATCGATCAAAGTATCGCTGGCCTATTCCACAATTGCACAGATGGGATTCATGCTGCTGCAATGCGGCCTCGGCGCATTTTCAGCGGCGATTTTGCACATTCTGGCCCATTCGCTCTACAAGGCGCATGCGTTCCTGACATCTGGCAGTGCAATCGATCTGGCACGCAGTACCTGGCAAGCCGGGGTCAGGACCGGCGACACGACAAAGGCGCGTCCGGTCTGGCTGGCTGGCGTAATGGCGCTGGTTCTATCCGTCATGACCATGATCGGCTGGATTTTCGCGATCACACCTGAAAGCCAGCCGGCCACGATTGCATTGGGTGCAATCGTCATGATGGGGCTGGTGCATCTGATTGCCAGCAGCATTGATCATCGTCCCAGTGTTTTCGTCATATCCCGCATTGTTGTTGCCGCAGTGGTGATCACAATCGCCTATTTCGCGCTTCAGGGAACAAGCAGCCTGCTTATGACTGGCGTGCTGCCAAAGGCGCCGCCACTGCGCAGCTGGTTTGACCTGTTCACCATCATGCTGGTCATTGTGGGTTTTGGCGGTGTCACCCTGTTTCAGACTCTGTTGGTGCAACGGGCGGAAACACCGTTCTGGCACACTGCCTATATCCATCTTTCACATGGATTTTATCTGAACACGCTGGCCAATCGCCTGATGGTCCGACTCTGGCGGATCACCAGGACCTGGAATATCGCCTAAAAAAAGGATCGCTCGAATGATTACCGAAATCCCGACAAGTAATGCCGATCGTGACCGGGCCAGACTGCACAGGGCTATATTCAATGCCTGTCAGAAAATCGCCCCCCTCTGGCCGTTGAAACACTTTGTTGCTGTCAATCCGTTTGTGGGTTTCACCGATCTGTCTTTCGGCGAGACCTGCGCGCAATATCAGCGCGTGGCGAAAATCGATATGCTGCTGCCACAACACTTTTATCGTCAGGCGATTGAAAGCGGCAGTATAAGTGACCATGCACTTGAACAGGCATGTCGTGAGGCTGGTGATTTTCCGGGTCAGAAATTTTCAGTCACAGACATCAGATCATCACTGATGACCCCTGCTACCAGACCTGGCGATAATGGGGTCGTCGCGACCGTCGCCGAAGTGCTGGATTCAATGTCGCAGGGCGACCGGGTCTTATCGCGCGTCAATTTCATGATCGACGAGATATCGAAATTCTGCGCGGCCTATTTTGATGACGGTCAGGCGATCTGGATGCATCCATTGCGGGGGATGCCGATATATCAGGCCTGGCGCAAGGCCGCTTTGGTGGACCGCAACCCGGAGATAATGGGTATTGGGCATTTCCGCAGGAATATCACAACTTTGCCGTCTGATCCGGTTGATGCAATCGCTGTCGTGCTGGCCGACCTGGGTATACCGGAAAGTGCTGTTGAAGATTATCTGCATCGTGCACTTCTGGATATTGGCGGCTGGGCCGCCTATGCGCGTTATCTGGTCTGGCAAGGAGATTTGTATAACCGGCACGAGGAGGTTATGACCGATCTTCTGGCGTTGCGGCTTTCATGGGGCTATGGCCTGTTCAAGGCGCGGGAGGATGGCGCATTCAGGCAGGCATGGGCAGATGCCATGCAGCGGGCCACAAAGTTATCCGACAATCAGAAAGGAGTGCCTGCACCCGATCTGGGTATCAGACTTGTGCTTCAGCGGGCTTATGAACTTTCATATCAGCAGCCCCTGATCGAGAAACTGAAACGGACATTGACTGCTTCTGGAAATGGACGCCCTGATTTCCAGGCTGCTTTCTGCATCGATGTGCGTTCAGAGTTTCTGCGCCGGGCGCTGGAGAGCGCGTCTGAAAAAATACAGACCATTGGCTTTGCCGGATTTTTCGGCTTTGCGATTGAATATGTCCATATCGGTCACACCCATGGCGGCGCACAGTGCCCTGTGCTGCTGAAGCCCGCGCATGTGATCCACGAAAATGTCAAAGGGGCCACCACAAGCGAAGTGCAGGGCATATTGAACCTGCGGCAGTTGCGGTGGCGATTAATCAAGGCATGGAAAGCGTTCAAATTGTCTGCGGTATCCTGCTTTACCTATGTTGAAGCCACCGGCCTGCTATTTGCGGTAAAACTTCTGACCGACAGCCTGGGTCTGACACGGCCGGTTACCCATCCCCATGCGCAGGGGCTGGATGCGGAATTGGCCGGTCGCCTTGGACCCGCGCTGGGCCAGCATCACACTGATGATTCGCACGCCGGTATCGATCTGCTCCGGCGGGTTGATATGGCGGCGGGCGCCCTCAAAGGTATGTCACTTACCCATAACTTCGCCCGGCTGGTATTGCTCTGCGGACATGGCAGCACCAGCGTGAACAACCCCCATGCAACCGGCCTTGATTGCGGCGCCTGCGGTGGACACACGGGCGAGGCGAATGCCCGTGTCGCAGCTCTTGTCCTGAATGATCCTGATGTACGTTCGGCGCTGGCAGGCCGCAATATCCATATTCCGGAAGATACCGTGTTTCTGGCCGGCCTTCATGACACCGCCACGGATGAAGTCCAGATATTCGATACGGATGACCTGCCCGCAACCCACATTAATGATCTTGGGCAACTGCAGAAAGTATTGCGCGACGCCGGTCATCAGGCGCGGCATTCCCGCAACCGGATATTTGAATTCAGCGCGCCGGAAAATGTCGACAAGGCAATCACGGGACGCAGCAAAGACTGGTCGCAGACACGTCCCGAATGGGGGCTGGCGGGAAACGCTGCTTTCATTGCAGCCCCGCGCGCACGCACCAGCGGGATCGACCTTGGCGGGCGTGTATTCCTGCATGATTATGATGCGGCCCGCGATGCGGGCTCCGGCGTGCTGGAACTGATCATGACAGCGCCTATGGTTGTCGCGTCATGGATCAATCTGCAATATTTCGGATCAACGACCAATCCAAAGACATTTGGCAGCGGCAACAAGGTTCTGCACAATGTGGTCGGACAACTTGGTGTGCTGGAAGGAAATGCTGGCGACCTGCGTGTGGGTCTGCCCTGGCAGTCCGTGCATGACGGCAGGCGGTTTGTACATGAGGCGTTACGGCTGAGTGTCTTTATTGAGGCGCCCGAGGCCGAGATCGACCGGATCATCGCCCGGCACAAATCAGCACGCGATCTGGTCGAAAATCAGTGGATTCACCTTTATGCCATAAAACCGGGGACCGATATCATCAGGCAATATTACAGCCGCGAGGACTGGCGCGCCGTATCATTCTGATCAGGGCGCGTTCAGGAAATGGTCAACCAGTTTCATGAAGTAATCCAGCTGATCATGGTGTACCCAATGCCCTGCATTTTCCACCGACCTGACTGTTGCGTTCTGAAATACGGCAGCTCGCCCGTCTTCGGCGGGGTTGGACGCCCAGCTTTCCCTGCCGTAAATCAGCAGGGTGGGACAGGTAATATTCGCCCATAACTCATTGGTCTCGTAATGGGTCATGCCTTCGACTGGAAATTGCCGGATATAGGGATCGAATTTCCAGCTAAAGGTGCCATCTTCGTTCTGGTTGACACCATAGCGCGTCAGATGCAGTGCCTGTTCGGGCGTGAGGTGCTTGTTTTCTTCCTGCATGCGGGCAAACGCTGCATCAAGACTGGGATATCGTTTTGGCGTGCGCCCCGCCTGTGCGCGATTGGCTTCGATCCAGCTTCGCAGTTTTTCGGGACCTTTGATCGCGTTTCGTTGCGCAAGCATTTTGGGACTGGGACCCAGCCCTTCGATTGCAACAAGTTTCCTTATATTTTCCGGATAGGCCCCGGCATAGCGCAGGACGACATTTCCCCCCAGGGAATGACCGATCAGGGTCAGCGGTGCCAGCGAACGCCCGTGAACCAGTTGTGCAAGATCATGCACAAATCCCGACATGGCGTAATGCCCGTCGCTGACCCATTGACTGTCGCCATGACCGCGCAGGTCGGGGGCAATCACGTGATAGCGTTGTGACAGGCGCTGGGCCACCCAATCCCAGTTTCGGCAATGATCCCGGCCGCCATGGACCAGCACCAGTGGTTCGCCACCCGAATTGCCCCAATCCACATAATGAAGGCGCAGGCGCTGGGAAAAGAAAATGCCCGAAATCGGACCGGGGCCGTTGACAGATGCTGATAAGGGGGACTGCACGGGCTCGGACATGTAAATTCCTATGAGATAGCAGGATCGAATCTGGCCAACAGACTTGCAATGACCGGCACAACAGCCTTAGCTGGCGAGCGTAATGAGGGGGACAACATGGTCAAGGATTGGATCGGTCCAGAGCCAGCGCAGATTTTATCCACTGCCAAGGACCTGGCGCAAGCGCGCCAAACCGGTCAGAGCCTTAATCAGTTCCCTTCTCCACCCCCGCCAGACCTGGTTACGGCTTATCGGGTGCAGGAAACCCTGATCGGCCTGCTTGAACAGAATATCGCTGGCTGGTGCACCCAGCCGATCAACCGCACCTTCAGGCAGGCATTACGTTCCGAACGGATCGCGGGTCCGATACTGGATGGCCGGATCATCCGGCAGGACCCGGCGGATTCTGCGCCGATTGCCATGGCTATACCAGCGAACTGGCGGGCGAGTCTGACGGTAGAACTGATTTTCGAAATTGGCCAGTCAGCCTCGGCGCAGGAATTCGACTGGAATCTGGAATCGGCCAAGGGTCTGATCGGGGCCGTTCACTGGTGTGCGGTGATATTTGCAGGACCTTATGCGTCAACCCATAATTTCGGTCCTGCTTATGTGGCGGCAGATCTGGGATGTGTTGAACAGGTGCTGATCGGGCCTGCCATCGAGAACTGGCAGGCGTGCGATTTTGGCAGTCTGATCGCCCAGGTCGATGGCAACCCGTTCGGCGTGCTGGTTGACGAACCTGATGCGCCGTTTGATGCGATGGTTTACGCGGCGGTCCATTGTGCGGCCCGGTCGCGGCCACTGATGCAGGGGCAATGGGTCAGTACCGGCAGTATCCAGCCGCCATTGAACATAAAGGTTGGTGAGCGGGTCGCCATTGGATTTGGCGATAACGGGCTCGCCGAAATAAATATCGTTGCCCGCTAAAGCCTGAAGCTGGTTCTGAGCCCGCCATAGATTGCATCAGGTATCGCCGTATTGGTGCCGGGCTGCGAAATGTTTCCACCGGGATGGGCGATATATTGCAGATTGGGCTGCAAGCTCCACCACGGCGTGATCGCTATCTGATGCGTCATTTCCACCAGAAATTCAAAATCCCGGCGGGGCCCGCAGATACCGGAAAACCTGCAGGAGTCGTTATCGAGACTGGTCAGCGATTGCGACATGTGCAGATAGGCAAATGCCAGACCGAACACATCATCCGGACGCGATTCAGCCATGCCCCGGAAATTGATACCGGCCGACACCATAAGGCTTACCGCATTGCGATCACGGGGCTGGCTGCCCAGTGTTATAAAGCCACTCAGATCGCGCCCGGTATTTGCCGGATCACGCCAAAGATGAATATCACACATCGCATAAGCGCCCCAGTCAGATCCGTGCTGGCGCGCAATACCACTGGTCAACGGATCTGCCAGTGATCGCCCGAATTGATCGTTCCGCAAATCATTGAAATTTCCGTCATGGAACCAGATGCCGACATGAAAATTGTTCGGGTCAGCCCCGTCATCCCGATGTGGCCTGAACTGGAATTCCGCAATGGTGAAATTGCCCCCCACCCAGTCAAAGAACAGCCCATCCGGTTGGCGTATTAATGGGTCACCCGGTCCGGGCTTTACCGGATCACCTGAAAATGTCGCCGCCAGTATCGTTACGTCCTGTCCAAATGCCGCCTTGATACGCGCACCAATCGCACCCAAGGGAAAGATCGGCCCACCGGCTGGCAAGTTGGCTCCCATGAATGTGGGCCAGCCAAAGGCCGAGTTGGTAAACAGCGCAGATACCTGGCTTGAGGCGAATTCATCATCCGCCGCCAGTTTCCCGGCCCGAACAGATAACCGGTCCTCAAGAAAACTCTGCTGCGCCCACACGGTGAAAAGCCGCGCGCTGGGGCGGGCCTCGATATTGGAGACAGTGGCAATATTACCGACGCAACACCGGCTTGGGCCCTGGCCGCCCTGCAGCACCCAGCTATTGGCGTGAAGGGTCAATCCCGGCCATGAAAAGGCCTGGGCACCGTTGATGTCCAGATCGGCCTGCAGGCGACCTTCGGCGGTTGAATGCTGGCGCAGTCCACCTTTGGCAACGCCTATCGCTTCGCCAATCTGTGTCAGCTGAATATTTGCACCTGACTCCAGAAGGTGCGAACGAAGTCCGCCCCAATCTCCGGTCACGCCGAAATCCGGGGCGGTTGATTGAATAGGGTCAGCCTCGGCAGATGCACCTGCCTGCGCCATGGCAGACGGTGAACCGAAAGTACAATTTGCCAGCACGGCAGCAATGATCCAAAAGGAAAGCGCCTTTTCCGTGGATCGGCACGCAGCGAACAACCAATCGGTATTCGTTATTTCTGAAGTCATCAGGTCCAAAGGCCACCAGTAATATTGATTTCGCAGCGGAACTCTATATCGAAAATGTGACGGATTTATTCCGGACAAAACATATCCCGCCAGACCCAATTAGCCGGGATTGGCTGTCAATCCAATGCCAAATTGGTGCTGACCATACAATTGAAGTGAGTCGGCTTGCAGCACAGTGTGCTGTGCAGATAGCCTTCGTGCGAAAGCCATATGGGGAAATTGCTATGCGAAATCTGATTGTCTGCCTTGTTGCCGTACTGATCTGGACCACAACTCCGCTCTGGGCTGGCCCTATCCCAAGTTCAATTTTCACTGATCCGGTTGTTGACCCCAAATCCCCTGCCGGGATGGAAGTCATACATGTGCCCAGCGGCGACGTTGAATTAAACGGGATCGTCTATACCGCCAATGGCCCCGGCCCCCACCCCACATTTGTCTTTTTCCATGGACTGCCGGGCAATGAGAAAAATCTGGATCTGGCGCAGGCGGTGCGCCGCGCTGGCTGGAACGCTGTTATGGTCAATTACCGGGGATCATGGGGCAGCCCCGGCACCTATTCCTTTGGCGGCAATCTGGAAGATGCCAGAGCCGTGCTGAAATATGTCCGTGAACCTGCCAATGCAGCAAAGCTGAAGATTGATCCTGCCCATATTGCAATCGGCGGACATTCAATGGGCGGATGGGTTGCCGCACACACATTGGCCCAGGATGAAGGCGTATTGGGTGCCGTGGTGTTTTCATCGGGCGATTTCGGTGGTGGCCGGTGGCAGGGTGGTGATCCGGCAACCCTGGCAAAATCGATGGACAATAATCGCGAATCGCTAGCAGGCGTCACCGGTGCCCAAATGGCCCAGGAAATCGTGGCGCACAAGGATGCTTGGTCTTTTGCAACGCTGGCCCCCAGATTGGTCAACCGACGCCTATATGTCTTATACAGTGAAGATTTTGTGAAGCAGGACTCGGTTAACCTGATCAAGGCGGTGAAAGCCGCAGGCGGCAAGGCGATCACCGAACAATATGTCGCCACCGATCATTCATGGTCAGACAAACGCATCACCCTTGAATCGCTGGTCATCCGCTGGCTGGAAAAGCTCGTGCCAAAGACGTGAACGATCGGGTGCCTGTGCAAATCATGCACAGGCACCGTATGGTCAATTTAATGCCGTGCCAGTTCGGCGCGGCCCACAACCATATGATGGACTTCGTCCGGACCATCGGCAAAGCGCAAGTGGCGCTGATGGGCATACATTTCCGACAGGGGTGACCATTGGGATACGCCGGTCGCCCCATGAATCTGCATCGCATCATCAATAATCTTGCAGACTTTTTCGGGCACCATGGCCTTGACCATTGACACCCATACGCGCGCTTCGCGATTGCCCAGAACATCCATGGCGCGCGCGGCTTTCAGTACCATCAGACGCATGGCTTCGATTTCGATGCGCGCGCGGGAAACCAATTCCAGATTCTTGCCCAGATGCACCAATTTTTTGCCAAAGGCTTCGCGGGACATGCCGCGTGTGACCATCAGGTCCAGTGCGCGTTCGGCCTGACCGATTGAGCGCATGCAATGATGAATGCGGCCCGGGCCCAGTCGCAACTGGGAAATTTCAAATCCGCGCCCTTCACCCAGCAGCATATTTGCCTTGGGCACGCGCACATTTTCCAGTTTGATGTGCATGTGACCGCGCGGCGCATGGTCCTGTCCAAAGACATGCATGGGCCCAAGAATATTTACCCCTGGGGTATCCATCGGAACCAGTATCTGGCTTTGCTGAAGATGGGCGGGCGCATCGGGACTGGTTTTGACCATGCAGATCATGATCTTGCAGCGTGGATCACCGGCACCCGAGATATAATATTTCTCGCCATTGATGATCCATTCATCGCCAACCAGTTCAGCCCGCGTCGAAATATTTTTGGCGTCCGATGATGCCACATTAGGTTCGGTCATCGCATAACACGACCGGATTTCGCCGTTGAGCAGCGGCTTCAGCCAGCGTTCCTTTTGTTCTTTGGTGCCCACTCGTTCCAGCACTTCCATATTGCCGGTATCAGGAGCCGAACAGTTCAGGGTTTCGGATGCCAGCGGATATTTGCCCAGTTCAGCCGCGATATAGGCATAATCGAGATTGGTCAGGCCCTGCCCGATTTCGGACTCTGGCAGGAAGAAATTCCACAGGCCCGATGCCTTGGCCTTGTTCTTGGCAATCTCCAGAAGTTCGAGCTGGCCTGGCGCCCAGCTCCACCGGTCTGCACGCCCTTCTCCCAGACGGTGAAACTCATCTGACATGGGGGCAACGTTGTCGGCAATATGCTTCTTGACCGCATCAAACAACGGTTGCGCGGCCTTTGACATGGCAAGATTATTCAATTCATCATCAATTTCAGCAGCAGACAGATTTGATGCTGGTTTCATGGCGCGCCTCCCAGGCTTTATTAATTCGATTAGGCGACACCATAGACAAGTTTCGACGCACCTGACAATCGTCAGGTGCGCCGAAGCCCAGAACCTGGGGATGCTTGTCTAGAACCGGAAACGCAGCCCGGTGCTTACCAGATGTATGGCAGCATTGGGCGTATAGGTGCCCGGCAACAGCAGATCAGCATATTGGGTCGTGGCATTAGACTGCATCGGGTCCGAATAGCTGAACTTTTCGAAGGCATACCCAACGGTCAGCACCATGGAGTCGCTGATCGCATAGGCACCTTTCAGACTGATCGTACTGAGCGTTGTGGTGACATTGGGCATGGTCTTGAAGTTAAGGGCTGCCAAGGTCACCTGACTGGCAATGGTTGGCCCAATCAGCGCCCCACCATCACCCAGGGCATAGGCCGTATCACCATAGGACAGGGTGTAATCGAGGCTTAAATTTAGCTTGTCGGGCATGGCCGCCCAATTGGCACTGATACCCAGGGTCTGGGTCGAATCCTTGGTCTTTTCTGTCCAGGGTACGAAATAGCCGGTCGTCGTCGGATCGCCGCTGGTGTACAGGCTTGCCGTATCACGATTGATCTGCTGGTAGGTGTAATAGGCATGGGCCGATAACGTCGGCATTGGACGCCAGGCCAGATCGGGTCCAACCGACAGGTTGGTATTATCCCGGAGGCCATAGGTGCTATCTGGATAATGGTCGCGGGCATATTTCACCATGACCGAGCCGGTAAACGCGCCCTTTGGCGTAACATCAACCATCCCCTTGACTTCATCGCGCACACGCGGTGCCTCGAAGAACATCAGGAAGCCATTGGGTTCACTGCCGCAGTCACCAGGACCGCTGGTGGTCGCGCAACCCTGGGAATGCCACCAGCCAAAGACATTGTAGTGTAAGGCACGACGGTCTTCATGGGCATATCCGACCGAGCCGAAAATTTCATCGCTCAGGGCAGAGCGCAGTTTTACGCCTGCCCGATTGGTCGTCGTACGCGAAGTATCGGTATAATCGCGGAATTCATAATTCAGCGTGTCATAGGCTGTGATCTTGGTCTGTGGCAACAGCCGATAGCCGAATTCAACGCTGCCGGACTGCTTGTCATAGCTGAACGGCAGGTTATATAACGGACCTTCGTTGTTATTGGCACTGCGGGTGTAGACTGTTGCAAACAGTGTGCGCGGGCTTTGATTCTCACGATCATCAACACTAAGCGAGATGCGCAGATCAGACTTGTCGAATGGCTGCGCGGTCAGGGCGATATTCCCGAAATAGGAATTGATCTGACCATTGAAACTGGTGCGCGGGGGAATTTGCGGCACAAGGGCATTGCCGGAACCAAGCGCGAAATTATCGTTCTGAAGCTGCAGGCTATAGCCCAGGTTCACATTCAGCCGCGTCTTAGGATCAAAGTTATAGCCAAACAATGCCTTTAGCTGATGAGCGGAATTGGTTGGCGGCAGCGCATAGACCGCTGTCAGAAGCGACGGCGCCAGATTGTTGAAACTGGTCAGCGGCGTGAACAGGAACGGGTTTTGAACCGTCAGATTATTGATATTTTCGTTGAACTGGCTGAACACATAGCTTAACTGCGTCTGGAACCGGCCACGTTTGTAGGCCGCCGTCAGATTGAACGTGTTCATGTCATAATCGACCGGTTGCGGCAGATAGACCACACCTGTGGTGCGTGTGGTTGGCGCTGCCGCACTGCTGGATGTGGTAACACCAGTGCCGCCGAATTCCATCGAGCCGATCTGCGTGCCTTCTTTATGTTCGTGCTTGATATTGCTGCTCAGCGTCCAGGCATCCCAATAGAACTTGCCACCGACGGTAAAAATATCGCGACGGAAATCGATCGCGGCATTCATGAATGCCGGGGCCTGGCCCGCGCCGAATGTCGGCTGCCAGATTGCGGGCAGATTACCGTTGGCCTTCAGGATCTGTGCAAAACCCCAGGTCAGTGATCCCG
>CAISDR010000244.1 GCA_903884125.1 uncultured bacterium | reverse complement strand
GCTATGGGCCAGACCCAGTTCATGCCGTCGAGTTACCTGAAATTTGCTGTTGATTTTAACGGCAATGGCAAGGCTGATATCTGGAACGAACCGGCTGATGTCTTTGGCTCGATTGCCCATTACCTTGCAGAGAACGGCTGGCGGCGGGGCCAGGGCTGGGGGCGCGAAGTAGCCCTGCCCCAAGGGTTCAGGCAGGAGCTGGCCGGGCTTGAAAACGCCAAGTCGGTAGATGCCTGGCGCAATCTGGGTGTCACAAACCCAGATGGCAGCAAATTGCCGCACAGTGCCGTCCAGAGCTGGATTATTCTGCCCCCTCGGTCCAATGATCGCGCGTTTATGGTCTATGACAATTTCAAAGCGATCCGGGCATACAATCCATCGCATTTCTACGCGATCGCGATCGGGCAGCTGGCCGACGCCATCGGCCCATAACAGATCAGCATGATGGGTTGATCTGGTCCGCCCGCGCTAGATGCTGTAGTGTGCTGCGAATCCTATATCCGGAGTATGATTATGAGCCCAAGCGCTAAGCGGCGCGATCTTCGAAGCTTGGGACGGCTGGCTTTTGTGGGTGCGGCGATTGGAATGATGGCGGCCTGTTCAACACCGCGAACCGTTCCACAGCCGGTAAATCTGCCAGAACCAGCGCCACCCAGCGCCCCCCCACAGGGGGTCAAGATCGGCCAACCCTATCAGATCAATGGCATTTGGTATTATCCCAAGGATGATCAGAACTATGACCAGACCGGAATCGCGTCTTGGTATGGTCACCCCTTCCACGGGCAGCCGACGGCCAATGGCGAAACCTATGACATGGATTCCCTAACCGCAGCCCATCAGACCCTGCCTTTGCCCTCATATGTGCGCGTAACCAATCTTGATAACGGGCGATCAATCGTGGTCAAGGTCAATGACCGCGGACCGTTTGTGAATGGGCGGATTATCGACCTGTCCCGGCGGGCAGCACGTCTGTTGGGTTTCTACGATCAGGGTACGGCAAAGGTCCGCGTCGAACGGGTAAATACGCCGGGGTCGGGAGTTTTCTTTGCTGAAAAACCCGAGACACCTGCGGATGAACGAAAAGTGGCGTCGGCGCCGCTACCGCCGATTTCCGGTTCGGCACTGCCGCCACCAAAAGATGCCAGGGTGGCCAGCCCGCGTGCTGTTGAACGCATGCCTGGTCCGCCCGGTAGTCTGCCGCCGCTGGTGGCACCAGCCCGCGTAGATCCCCAAAATCCCGAGGTCAGCCTGATGCAGGTAGCCAAGTCATCGGCGATTTATATTCAGATCGGTGCTTTTTCAAATGCGGATAATGCCAAGCGCCTGTCAGAGCAATTGCGCGGATTGGGACCGGTAAAAATTGCACGCACCGAAGTCAAGGGCACGACATTCCATCGTGTCCGTCTGGGGCCGCTGGCCACAGTGGATAATGCAGACGAATTATTGGCCAAGGTGCTGCCGCAATATCCCGGCGCACGTATCATTGTTGATTGAGGATACTATGGGTCGCTTGCTGAGTTTTATCGCATCAATTCTGATGGCGGCGGTTTTCCAGAGTCTGCCCGCGCAGGCTGAGGATCTGGTGCCGGCAGCCAAATATGTTTTCATTCAGGACACGACAACGGGTGCAATCCTGTTCGAGCAGAATGCCGATGTGCCGATGCCACCGGCCAGTATGTCCAAACTGATGACGGTTGTCATGGTGATGGAGCGCTTGAAAGATGGATCACTCCATCTGGACGACCGGCTGAATGTCACTGAAAAAGCCTGGCGGATGCAGGGCTCGAAAATGTTTGTCCAGCTGGGCGATCAGATCCGGGTCGAGGATCTTTTGCGCGGCGTGATCATCCAGTCCGGCAATGATGCCTGTATCGTTCTGGCCGAAGGGCTTGCGGGATCAGAAGCAGCCTTTGCCGAACGCATGAACGAACATGCGCGAAAAATCGGGCTTACCAATTCCACCTTCAAGAATGCCACGGGCTGGCCCGATGATGGTCACGTGATGTCAGCTCGCGATCTGGCAACATTGGCGACCTATATCATTCGGAATTTTCCGCAATATTATCACTATTTCTCGGAAATTGATTTTGAGTGGAACGGGATCAAGCAGGGCAACCGAGACCCGCTATTGTATCGCGCGGGTGGTGCAGACGGGCTAAAGACCGGGCATACATCTGTATCAGGCTATGGCCTGACCGCATCAGCCATTCGCGCCGGGCGGCGCATCGTTGTTGTGATGAACGGTTTGAACTCCATGCAGCAGCGTGCCGACGAAGCGTCGCGACTGATGGATTGGGCGTTCCGCGAATATGAAAACTACCCTCTGCTGCGCGCAGGTCAGGCGGTTGATATGGCCGATGTCTGGCTTGGACAATCACAGCAGATTCCACTGGTGGTAAATCAGGATCTGGTGGTCAGCATGCGGCGTTCACAGCGCCCGGGGCTGAAACTTACGGTGCGTTATGACAATCCTATTCCAGCACCTGTGCGCGCAGGCCAGACTATCGGAACCTTAAATATCGAATCACCGGGCGCACCAGCACGCGAAATGCCACTTGTTGCGGGCGCTGACGTTGACAAGGTAGGTCTGTTTGATCGAATGGGGGCAGCTCTTGGATACATGATCCACGGGCCGCAGCGGCCAGCAGGTGGTTCAGTATCTTTGCTGAAGCCATTGCCGCCTGCAGCACCAATGGCACCGCCGCCATTACCGCCAGCAATTTCTAACAAGGCGTTCAAGGAAACCGAAGGCTAGGAACCTGCTGTTGAATTAAAATTGCTGCTGTAAATGTGCAACGTTTTTTTTCTGTTATGAAATCTTAGTTTTGGTGTCATTGGTTCAAGGCATGGTGCGCTTCATTGATTTTCGATGGAGTAAAAATCATGTCTCGCAGCTTATGTTCGCTTGTTGGTGCCACCGCTCTGGTATCAATTCTTTCGCTTCCGGCATTTTCACAGGTGGCAAAACAGGTTGCTGCCGCTGACGGTGATGGGCATGACATTGAAAGCGTGATTGTGTTTGGCAAGGGCCAGACGCGCCAGGTGCAGGCGATCAAGGCGGTTGATATTGAAAAAGCCAGCCCCGGTTCAAGTCCGCTACTGGTTTTGAACAAATTGCCGGGTGTGAACTTTCAGTCATCAGACACTTTTGGATCCTATGAATGGTCCACCCGCATTACCTTGCGCGGGTTCAATCAAAACCAGCTTGGTTTTACCCTTGATGGTGTGCCACTTGGTGATATGAGCTATGCCAACAACAATGGCTTACACATCTCGCGTGCGGTGATCAGCGAAAATATTTCGCGATCAGCCCTTAGCCAGGGCAGCGGCGCACTGGAGACGGCATCGACCAATAACCTGGGGGGTACAATTCAATTTTTCTCGGTTGATCCTGCCGATGAAATGGGCGGAAGTCTGGCCCAGGGCGTGGGGTCGAATGCGACACGTCGCACTTATGTGAAACTCGACACGGGTCTGCTGCCGTCACGGACCAAAGCATATGTCAGCTTTGTTGATCAATTGTCTGAAAAATGGCGTGGGTTTGGTGAACGTCGTGCCCAGCAGGTTGATGCAAAAATTCAGCAGAATATCGGTTCGGAAAGTTCGCTGAAACTATTCGTGCATCATTCCGACCGCGAGGAAATCGACGATCAGGACGTCTCCTATGAAACGCTGTCCAAACTGGGATGGAAATGGGATAATTACTTCCCCAATTGGCAGGCAGCGATTAATGCGACCAAGGGTATTTTTACGCTGGGTGAAAATAAAATCATCAATGACAACAATGACCCGCTGGACGCGGCCTATTATGCCGGGTCGGGTCTGCGTACCGATACGGTTGTCGGTGCCAATCTGGATGCGAAACTTTCCGATAATCTGACTGCCAAGGTCACCATCTACAATCATCGCAATGATGGTGTTGGCACGTGGTTCACGCCCTATACCACCTCGCCCAATGGCGTGCCGGTTTCCATGCGCACAACCGAATATTACATCAATCGCACGGGACTTGTAGCAAATCTGACTGGCGACATTGGGGCAAATAAGATCGAAGGTGGTGTGTGGTACGAAAATAATAATTTTGAAATCGCACGACGCTTTTATCAAAACGGCCTGACGACACCTTTGTCACCTTATGATTTTCCGTCCAATCCGTTTTTCACCCAGTGGCAATACCGGTTTGTAACCGATACCTATGTGCTGCATCTGCAGGACACCATCACACTCTCCGACAGTCTGACGGCAAATATCGGTTTCAAATCCCCGCATGTGAATACCAAGATGACGACGCTGGCGGGTGGTCCTGTCAAGGCTGGCTCCGCCAAGTCTGAAAAGGATATCCTGCCGCAAGTCGGCTTGACCTATGCGCTGAACACCAACAATGAATTCTATGGCAATTTCACCCAGAACCAGCGCGCGTTCCAGGCCACCAATGGCGGATTGTTTGGCGCATCCAGCCAGGCGGTATTTGATGCCAACAAACAAACTGTAAAGCCCGAAGAATCGGATACCTATGAAGCAGGTTGGCGCGGTCGTACCGGGCGGCTTGAGGCTCAGATTTCCGGCTATCACGTCGAATTCCGCAACCGACTTTTGACCATTGCCCAGGGCGTCGGCATTCTGGGTTTACAAGGTGTTTCGGCAAACGTCGGTAAGGTGATTACCAACGGTGCGGAAATCGGGGGTACGTTACGCCTTGGTGACAATATCGGCTGGCTGAATTCAATCAGCTATAACGATTCAAAATACGACGACAATTATACCAATGGAACGACCGTCGTTAATGTGAAGGGCAAGCAGGTGGTGGATGCGCCGAAACTGCTGACCAAAAGCGAATTGAGCTATGATGACGGCATCTGGTTTGGCCAGGTTGGCCTTGACTATTTCTCAAAGCGCTTTGTCACCTACTCTAACGACGTGCGTGCCGGTGCCTATGGCATTGTCAATGCCG
>CAISDR010000243.1 GCA_903884125.1 uncultured bacterium | reverse complement strand
GGTACGTGGACCGCGGGCACAGGCTGACCGCAAACTTTACCGTCAGGCGATGCGCGCACGGCTTGAGGCACAGGCAAACCTTTCGCTGGTTGGGGAAGCAGTTGAAGACCTGATCCGCGGTGCCAGCGGGGAAATCGCCGGGATCATGACGGCAAATGGCCGCCGGATAAGGGCCGGGGCGGTGGTATTGACCACAGGAACTTTCCTGCGCGGGCTTATTCATATGGGCGAGGTACGGATACCGGCTGGTCGGGTCGGCGAGGCGCCGTCAATCGGTCTGTCTGACAGTCTGACCAAAGCCGGGTTTGCACTGGGCCGCCTTAAAACCGGGACACCGCCACGTCTGGACGGGCGCACCATAGACTGGGCCGCGTTGGAACGGCAGGACGGCGATCAGCCGCCGGTGCCGTTTTCATTTTTGACGCGGGCAATCACAACACCGCAGATCGCCTGTGCCATCACCACCACGACAGAGGCCGGGCATGCGCTGATCCGCGCCAATCTGCACCGGGCACCAATTTATTCCGGACAGATCGATTCAACCGGTCCGCGCTATTGTCCGTCAATTGAGGACAAGGTGGTTCGTTTTGCCGGGAAAACCGGCCATCAGATATTCCTGGAGCCGGAAGGGCTGGATGATCCGACGGTTTACCCCAACGGCATA
Source organism: uncultured bacterium (assembly GCA_903884125.1). Classification (GTDB taxonomy): domain Bacteria; phylum Pseudomonadota; class Alphaproteobacteria; order CAISDR01; family CAISDR01; genus CAISDR01. The sequence continues at coordinate 8,042 of CAISDR010000243.1, read as the reverse complement.
TCGACCAGCCTGCCGCAGGAAGTCCAGCTTGCCTTGCTGAAAACCATTCCAGGCCTGGAAAAAACCGTGATGATGCGACCGGGCTATGCGATTGAATATGATTATGTAGACCCGCGTGAACTGCTGGCATCCCTTGAAACCAAAAGACTGCCGGGCCTGTTTCTGGCCGGGCAGATCAATGGCACTACCGGCTATGAAGAAGCCGCAGCACAGGGGCTGATGGCGGGGTGGAATGCCGCGCGCAAGATATCAGGGGCTGATCCGGTCATCTTTGACCGCGCACAGGCCTATATCGGTGTGATGATTGACGATCTGATCACCCGCGGCGTGTCTGAGCCCTATCGCATGTTTACCTCACGCGCGGAATATCGGCTGACCTTGCGGGCCGATAATGCGGATCAGCGGTTGACCCCGCTGGGTGTTGAAAGTGGTCTTGTGGGATCAGCACGACAGCAAAGTTTCGAGGCCAAACGCGATGCGCTGGCACAGGCGCAGGATATTCTGAAAAGTCGGACTTTAAGCCCGTCAGAGGCCCGTCGACACGGTCTGACCATTAATCTTGACGGGCGGGCACGGTCTGGACTTGATCTGTTATCCCATCCAGACATTTCGCTGGATCAGTTACTGCCGTTATGGCCTGAACTGGCGGGTCTGGATGCGGATATTGCGGAACAGACTGAAATTGATGCCCGGTATGGGGTTTATCTTGATCGTCAGGCCGCCGACATTCGGGCATTCCGGTTGCAGGAAAACCTGAGTCTGCCAGATGATTTAGACTATGGCGCGGTAGCGGGCCTGTCCACCGAGGCGCGCCAGCGTCTGTCTCGGGCGCGGCCTGCCTCGCTCGGTCAGGCGGGACGGCTGGAAGGTATTACCCCGGCCAATCTGACGGTATTGCTGGCGCATCTGCGCAAAAGCCGACCCGTTCATGCCCAAACCGCCTGAAGGGCCGGTCCTGCCGCCCCTGGGCAGAGATGGCTTTGCGGCCCAGGTTTCTGTTTCACGTGAAACACTGGACCGGCTGGATGCCTATGCAGCACTGCTGGTCAAATGGCAGAAAGCAGTCAATCTGGTGGGACCAAAGACGCTTGGTGATCTCTGGCGGCGTCATATGCTGGACAGCGCGCAAGTTTTCCCCATGATTCCCACAGGGTCTGAAACCCTTATGGACCTTGGATCAGGGGCGGGTTTTCCCGGTCTTGTCCTTGCTATTCTGGCGGCCGAACAGATGCCCGCGCTGAAAGTTCATCTGGTGGAATCGGACCAGAAAAAGGCAACCTTTCTGCGCGAGGCAGCACGGATTACCGGGGTGGCGGTCGCGGTTCACGGCATGCGGATCGAGGCATTGCCGCCCTGGCCCATGGATGTGATTTGCGCCCGTGCGCTGGCTCCTTTGTCGGATCTGATCAACTGGTCCCAGAAACACTGGCACAAGGACACAATTGGCCTGTTTTTAAAGGGTCAGGATATTGATTTAGAATTGACCCAGGGGTTTGATTTTGCAAATATGAAAATACGGCGATGGCCCAGCCAGAGTGATGGGCGTGGAACCCTTATCGCGCTTTCGCGCTGACGCCGGAAAATGTTTTTGCCCCGCTGCCCCTAGAAGGACACCGACCATGACCTTCACCGATGCCCCCGATGGCCTCGCGTCCCCTGATCCGGCGCAGGCAGCGCTGGCCAGTCGCCACCCGGCAAACCGTCCGCGCGTTCTGTCGGTGGCCAATCAGAAGGGTGGGGTGGGCAAGACCACGACAACCATCAATCTGGGCACAGCACTGGCAGCAACCGGCGAACGGGTCCTGATCATCGATCTTGACCCGCAGGGCAATGCATCAACCGGTCTTGGCATCAACCGGGCTGCACGGCGGATATCGTCCTATGACCTTTTGATCGGACGGTCCAGTCTGGTTCAGGCAGCGGTGGCAACGGATGTTCCCAATCTGTCGATTGTGCCTTCAACTCCCGATCTTGCGGGCGCCGAACCTGAACTTTACGCCACTGATGACTGGGCACACCGGCTGGACCGGTCAATCGATGCCACCATCACGCCGGGACTCGGGTCCGATGGTTCGCCATTGTTCACTTATATCCTGATCGACTGCCCGCCCTCGCTGTCGCTTCTGACCATCAATGCGATGGCCGCATCTGATGCGGTGCTGGTTCCCCTGCAATGCGAGTTCTTTGCGCTTGAGGGGTTAAGCCAGCTAATGAAAACGGTTGATCAGGTGCGCGAGACCCTGAACCCCCGTCTGGCGATTCAGGGCGTGGTGCTGACCATGTTCGACAAGCGCAATAATCTGGCTGTGCAGGTGGCAGCCGATGTGCGTGCCTATCTGGGGGACAAGGTGTATGACACTGCAATTCCCCGCAATGTGCGCATATCCGAGGCCCCGTCTTTCGGACAGCCCGCGATTATCTATGATTATAAATGCGCAGGCTCTGAGGCCTATCTGCGGCTGGCGGGTGAAGTGCTCAGGCGCGAAAAGACATTCCGCGCCGCTTAAGCGCCGCATTTCAAGGATTTGGGCATGGCAGAGGATGTAAAGCGCAAAGGCCTGGGCCGCGGGCTGTCCGCACTTCTGGGCGATAGGGTAACCCAGGAGGCCGAGGACGATTCCAGACGCGCACCGCGGGATGTACCCATTGAACTGGTGATCGCCAACCCGGACCAGCCGCGTAAACGCTTTGATGCAGACAAACTTGCCGAGCTGACCCAGTCCATTCGCGAGAAGGGGGTTATACAACCTATACTTGTTCGCCGCAACCCACGCGCGCGACCGGGTTATTCAGATCCCACATTTGAAATTCTCGCCGGTGAACGCCGCTGGCGTGCAGCGCAGGCCGCAGGCCTGCATGTGATCCCGATTGTGGTGCGCGAAGTGTCGGACGATGAGGCGCTGGAAATCGCCATCATTGAAAATGTCCAGCGCGCCGATCTCGATGCCATTGAAGAGGCAGAAGGTTACGCCCGCCTGATCGAACATTTTTCGCATCCACAGGAAGAAGTCGCCCGGCTGGTTGGCAAGAGCCGGCCGCATATTGCAAACATGCTGCGGCTGTTGACCCTGCCCCCATCGGTCAAGGCGATGGTCCAGACCGGCAAATTATCAGCAGGCCATGCGCGCGCGCTGATCAATGCCCCCGAACCGGAACTGCTGGCCGAGCGTGCGGTGAAAAAAGGCCTGTCAGTGCGCGAGGTCGAGGCACTGGCACGGCGCGCCGCCGATCCGGCGGCCCCACGCCGCGGACGCCCGCCCAAATCGGCACCAGCCCCCAAGGATGCTGATACAAAAGCACTGGAAGATAATCTGATTGCCAATCTGGGTCTGGAAGTGGCGATCACCCATTGGGGGTCAAAGGGCGGCACGCTGACCATTACCTATAATTCACTGGATGATCTCGACGCGATTTGCCGAAAGCTCTCGGTGCCATAGGTCACGGGTGCAATCCGCGCTATAGTCAAAACCAATGTATTCAAACAGCGATTGATACCATGGCAACCATTGCCCTTGTTGATGATGATAAGAACATCCTGACGTCTGTATCGATTGCGCTTGAGGCCGAAGGGTTTCTGGTCCGTACATTCTCTGACGGGGCACAGGCATTGGCAGCACTGACCAATGACCCGGTTGATCTGGCCATTTTTGATATCAAAATGCCGCGTATGGATGGCATGGAACTGCTGCGCCGTCTGCGGCAGAAATCCGATCTGCCGGTTATTTTTCTTACCTCAAAGGACGAGGAAATCGATGAGGTGTTGGGCTTGCGGATGGGTGCGGATGATTTTATCCGCAAGCCGTTTTCACAGCGCCTTCTGATTGAACGCATCCGCGCTTTATTGCGCCGGGCGGATGCGAAAGGTCGCAGCCCGGATGAAGCTGAAAATGCGCCCATGATCACCCGTGGCCGTCTGACACTGGATCCCCAGCGTCATGCCTGCCTGTGGGATGGCAAGCCGGTCGATCTGACGGTTACTGAATTTCTGCTGCTGCAATCACTGGCACAGCGGCCGGGTTTTGTGAAAACCCGCGACCAGCTGATGGATTCTGCCTATGACGATCAGGTCTATGTGGATGATCGCACCATTGACAGTCACATCAAGCGGGTGCGCAAAAAATTCAAGATGATCGATGATGATTTCAGCGCCATCGAAACATTATACGGCATCGGCTATCGATTTCAGGAAGGCTAGAGCGCAGATGCGTCAAGCCCGGCGCCTGCGACCATTTTCTGCGCTGACGCGGCAGATCGTTTTCCTGAATGTGATCGCCCTGGTCTTCCTGCTGGCGGGACTATTGTATTTCAACCAGTCGCGGCAGAGCCTGATTGATGCGCGCCTGTCATCCTTGCGCGAACAGGCCGAAATCATGGCAGCCGGTATCGCCTATGCCGCGGGCAATCCTGATGATCCCATGGGTATTGATCTGCAGGAAGCAAAGGCATCGCTGGATTCCATGGTCCCGGTCAATCGCACACGGGTCTCATTATGGCTGAATGATCGCGCGCCCATTCACGACACCGGGTTTTCAATTTTCAACGGACAGGTGATCCAGCGCCCGCTGCCTGCGCCCGAACAGGGTCTGACCGGTTTTCTTGGATATATTTATGACTGGGTGACCGCGCGCCTGCCGACCAATGCCGGGGGTCTGGTGATCCGGGATGCCAAACGGGGCCTGTTTGATCGCAATGATGTGCGTCAGGCAATATCGGGCCACACGGTCACCGCTCTTTCGCAGTCTGCAACGGGTGAGCTTTTTGCAACTGTGGCCGTACCCCTGCAACGCTACCGGGTGGTGCAGGGCGCATTGCTGATGGCCACCGAAGCGGGGGATATTGATCATCTGGTGCGGGCGGAAAAACTGGCAACGCTGGAATGGTTTTTCGTGGCCCTGCTGGCGACAGTGCTGTCATCCATATTGCTGGCATCGCGCATCGCCCGACCAATCAAAAAACTTGCAGATGCGGCACGTAATATCGATCCAACACGCGCGCGCACGGATCAGATCCCTGATCTGGCGGATCGGCATGACGAGATCGGCGATCTGTCCCAGTCCTTGCGTGCCATGACCGGCGCCCTGCTGAGCCGCATGGATGCGATCCAGAGTTTTGCCGCGGATGTGGCGCATGAAATCAAAAATCCGCTGACGTCGCTGCGGTCTGCCGTTGAAACGCTGAACCGCATTTCCAACGAGGAACAGCGTGCGCGGCTGCTTGATGTGATCCATGACGATGTGGGGCGGATAGACCGTCTGATCTCGGACATTTCTGCGGCCTCACGACTGGATGCGGAACTTGCGCGTGCAGAGATGGCACCGGTTGATATTGAGCGGCTGCTGGCGGCTGTTGTGCATGTCTATGTGCAATCTGATCCGGCACTGGAACACCGCCTGATCCTTGATGTGGACCAGCGCTCAATGGCCCAGCGCTCATCGGCAAATTCCGGACTCATCGTGCCGGGTCTTGAAAACCGTCTGGGACAGGTCATGCGCAACCTGATCGACAACGCCCTGTCCTTTTCCGCAACAGACGGGCGCGTTGAAATACGGGCGTGCCGTCTTAAGGATCGGGTTGAGGTGACGGTGGATGATTTCGGTCCGGGCCTGCCTGATGGCGGTACTGAGAAAATATTTGAACGGTTTTATTCCGAACGACCCAGCTCCGAAGCGTTTGGCGGCCATTCAGGCCTTGGCCTGTCGATTGTCAAATCGATTGTCGAGGCCCATGGCGGTATGATCCGGGCTGAAAACCGTCTGGCACCTGACGGCAAAATTATGGGCGCAAGATTTTGTGTGAGCCTGCCGCAATGATGACCCTGGACATATCAGCACCCATTCATGCCACCTGTGTGGCAATCACCGGTCGCGGCGTTCTGCTTGTCGGTCCATCGGGCGCAGGTAAATCCGATCTGGCTTTACGGCTGATTGATCGCGGCGGCGTGCTGGTGGGTGATGACCGGGTGATGGTCAGACTGTCGGATGAAAAAATCTGGGCGGAACCCGGCCCCCATCTGCAAGGCCTGCTGGAAGTGCGCGGGCTGGGGATTGTAAAACAGCCCTTTCTGGCGCGCTGCCCGGTTGATCTGGCGGTAATCCTGACCGGGCGCGACGAAGTGCCGCGTCTGCCAGAACGTCAGGCCATCCGACTTGGGGATGCAAGTCTTTGTGCCCTCTGGCTACATGCCTTTGATATTTCGACCCCGATCAAGATCGAGTTTGCCCTTGGCCATGCCCCCATCGACCGCTGATCTTAACCCCCATATCCAGGCCCAGGCCCTGCGCGTGGTGCTGGTCACCGGCCTGTCCGGGGCCGGGAAATCGACCGCCATGCGCGTGTTTGAAGATCTGGGTTACGAGGCAATTGACAATATGCCTGTGCGGCTTCTGCCTGCTTTGCTCAACAATCTGGATGCACCGACCCTTGCCTTTGCCCAGACCCCGCCCATGGTGATCGGGATTGATGCACGTACCCGCGGGTTTATGGCCGAAGACTTCGGTGCATTGATGGCGGACCTCAAGGCACGTCCCGATATCGATGCCCAGCTGCTTTATCTCGACTGTGATGATGATGCCCTGGCCCGGCGTTATACCGAAACCCGCCGGCGACATCCGCTGGCGCTTGACCGGCCAGCCATAGACGGTATCCGTCAGGAACGCCGTCTGATCGCACCCTTGCGCGCCCTGGCAGACGAGATTGTGGACACCACCCTTTTGGCGCCTGCCGATTTAAAGCAAAGGCTGGCGCAGGAATATGGGGCGCAGGGGCCGGGTCTGACCGTCTCACTTATCTCCTTTGCCTATCGCTTTGGCCTGCCGCGCGAGGCCGATCTGGTCTTTGACGTGCGCTTTCTAGACAACCCCCATTGGGTGCCTGACCTTAGGCCGCTGAGCGGGCTGGACGCGGCCGTGGGTGACCATGTGGCAAAAGACCCAAGGTTTGGTCCGTTCATGGCCAAGATTTCGGATCTGCTGTTTTCGCTTTTTGATGCCTATCGGGGTGAAGGCAAAAGCTATCTGACCATTGCGATAGGCTGTACCGGGGGACGTCACCGGTCAGTCTTTGTGGTCGAACAGCTTAATCAGCTTCTGTCTGCCAAAGGCTGGCGGGTGGCGCTCAGCCACCGGGATATGGGCCGTTAGGGTTCTTCAATACATGCTGTTGAAGGTCATGGGCGGATTGGGATAGTGTTCGCTCGCTTTGACCAAAGGGGGACCGCAAGGTCGAGTGGCCAAAGGCTCTAAGAGCTGGGTATGGGGCATGTCCAGAGGCGGCTGCCCATTTTCAAGGATCGGCAATGATCGGTTTGGTTTTGGTCACCCATGGCCGCTTGGCAGAAGAATTTGTCGCTGCGTTGGAACATGTGGTAGGCGCGCAGAAAAACATCGTCCCGATTTGCATCGGCCCGGAAGATGACATGGAACGTCGCCGCCAAGATATTCTGGCTGCAGTTGCCAGTGTCGAAATGGGCAAGGGTGTGATTGTGCTGACCGACATGTTCGGCGGCACGCCGTCAAATCTGTCCATATCGATTATCGATAATGCGCAGGTCGAAGTGATCGCCGGTGTCAACCTACCCATGCTGATCAAGCTGGCTTCGGTTCGCCAGACCGCCAATCTGCGTGATGCGGTCGTAACCGCGCAAAATGCCGGGCGCAAATATATTTCAGTTGCCTCCAGCGTGCTTGCCGGTGAAAGCCAGTAGCGCCACAATAGATCAGGTAACATAGCTATCGCCATCAGGACCCCCATCGTTTGACCGACGCCCCGCCCCCCCGATTGATGACCATTCGAAACAAAAAAGGCCTGCATGCGCGCGCATCGGCCAAGCTTGTTCAGCTGGCCGCCAGCTTTTCATCGGAAATCACTGTCTCGCGCGAAGGCGTCAGCGTTGTTGGTACATCGATCATGGGCCTGCTGATGCTGGCAGCCGCACCGGGCTGTGTGATCGAAGTGGCCGCCAAAGGTGCAGATGCGATTGCAGCGCTTGATGCCATCGAAGCGCTGGTGGCCAATCGCTTCGATGAATCGGAATAGCGATGGCT
>CAISDR010000242.1 GCA_903884125.1 uncultured bacterium | reverse complement strand
CGGGGATATGCAGACATGAAAAATCTCAGCGATTGTCCCGTACAGGATCTGGCCAGAGTCGAATTTGTCCTGACTGATATTGATGACACGCTTACGGTTGATGGCCGGTTACCCGCCTGTGCCTATGCCGCCATGGAGCAACTGGATCAGGCTGGCATTCAGGTGATCCCGATTACCGGACGTCCGGCAGGCTGGTGTGATCTGATCGCAAGACAGTGGCCGGTGGCGGGTATTGTGGGCGAAAATGGTGCATTCTATTTCCGCTATGAAGAAAAAACCCGGCGCATGCTGCGTCGTTACGCAAAGGATGCGTCCACCCGCACCGCCGATCGACAGCGACTGACTGCATTGCAAGATCAGATCCTAAAGGCCTTTCCAGATGCAGGTCTGTCAGCTGATCAGCCCTATCGTGAAGCTGATCTGGCAATCGATTTTGCCGAAGATCTGGGACCATTGCCGCGCGAACGGGTATTGGGGATCGTTGCCATGTTCGAGGCGGCTGGTGCCAGCGCCAAAGTATCATCCATTCATGTCAACGGATGGTTTGGAGATTATGACAAGCTGTCAATGACCCGGATATTTTTTAGCGAAATTTTCGACATGGATATTTCTCGCGATACCGATTTGGCAAAGATTGTATTTTCAGGTGACAGCCCGAATGATCAGCCCATGTTTGGCTATTTTCCGTTATCATTTGGCGTTGCCAATGTGATCGAGTTTCGTGATCTGTTGACCGATCCGCCAAAATTCGTCACCCCATCTGCTGGCGGTCAGGGCTTTGCCGAACTGGCGGGCGCCATACTTTCGGCAAAACAGGCAAAGCTTAAGCGATGACAATGAGCGAACATAAAGCCATCCGACGTCTGGATTACAAGCCGCCCGGCCACCGTGTTGACCGTGTCGACCTGCGGATCGAGCTTGATGCGCGCGCAACCCTGGTTCGCGCCAGAATGAACATTTCGCCAAATCACGCAGGGCCTGCACCTTCGCTTGAACTGGATGGTGGGCCACAGGTGCTTGAAAGTATTGTTCTGGATGGCCGTTCATTGGGCAAAGGTGATTATGTTTTGAGATCGGACGGATTGACGATCCACCATCCGCCCGAGGTTCCCTTTGTGCTTGAAATCACAAATCGCATTGACCCGGAATCCAATACCGCACTAAGCGGGCTGTATATTTCCTCTGGCACCTTCTGCACACAGTGCGAGGCCGAGGGATTTCGCAATATCGTCTATTTTCCAGACCGGCCTGATGTACTGGCGATCTACACCGTCACCCTGGTCGCAGATGAATCCCGCTATCCGGTTTTATTGTCCAACGGCAATCGGATCGCACACGGCAGCGAACCCGGCGGACGTCATTGGGCCACCTGGCATGATCCGTTTCCAAAGCCAAGCTATCTGTTTGCAGCGGTTGCGGGAACCCTCGCCGAAGTGCGCGATCATTTCACAACCCGGTCAGGCAATAGCGTACAATTGTCGATCTGGGTTGAACCGGGCGATGAATCGCGCTGTGACTATGCGATGGATGCGCTAAAGCGCGCCATGAAATGGGACGAAGATGTGTTCGGTCTGGAATATGACCTGGACGTGTTCAACATTGTCGCGGTGTCAGATTTCAATTTCGGCGCAATGGAAAATAAAAGCCTGAATATTTTCAATGCAAAATATGTACTGGCCAGTGCACAGACGGCAACAGATGCTGACTATGCCAGTATCGAATCCATCGTTGCCCATGAATATTTTCATAACTGGACCGGCAACCGTGTCACCTGTCGCGACTGGTTCCAATTATCATTGAAAGAAGGCCTGACCGTATTTCGCGATCAGGAATTTTCCGCCGATCAGCGTGGGCGTCCCCTGCGCAGGATCAGCGACATGCGCAATCTGCGCGCCCGCCAGTTTCCTGAAGATGCAGGTCCGCTGGCCCATCCCGTGCGCCCAGAAAGTTATGTTGAAATTTCGAATTTCTATACAGCCACGATTTATGACAAGGGCGCTGAAGTCATCCGTATGATGGCGCAGGTGCTGGGCCATGAAGGTTTCATCAAGGGTCACAAAACTTATATAGATCGACATGATGGCACCGCCGCCGCCATCGAAGATTTTGTCGCAGCCATGGCGGACGCCAGCGGTCAGGACATTGACGCGTTCTGGCACTGGTATAACCAGGCAGGCACGCCCTTGGTCAAGGCAGATTGGAATTATGACTCTTCAAATAAAAGATTTTCGCTGACCCTGCAACAATCCACACCGCCCACACCCGGCCAGCCGGTGAAGTCATCAAAACCTGTTCCGGTTCGCGTTGGACTTATCGGTAGAAACGGGCTGGCGCTGCCCAACACGGATCAGACGCTGATACTGACCCGCGACGCACAGACATTTGTGTTTGATGACATTGCAGAAGAACCTGTCATATCGCTGAACCGGGGCTATTCAGCACCGATTCGCCTGCAGGCTGGCTACAGCACTGATCAACTGCTGTTTTTGATGGCACATGATGACGACCCGTGTGCGCGATATGAAGCAGGCCAGCAGGCGGGCTTGAGCCTTATCCTTGATCAGGTTGATGGCCAAAATGAAATTTCACAATCGGATTTCATCGCCGCAATTGAGCAGATTATCACTGATCCAAATCTTGATCCCGCTTATATCGCTGAAGCCGTGACCTTGCCCGGCGAACGGTTTGTCGCCGATCAGATGACAATTGCCCGGCCCGTCGAAATCGCAAGGGTCCGCGAGCGTCTGCGCGCGCATATTGGCGTGTCGCTGTCGTCGCGATGGCAGGAAATTTATGGTCGTCTTTCGTCCAACGAACCCTTCAGCCCTGATGCGTCGAGTGCCGGCAGACGCGCCCTGCGCAACACGGCACTGGGCTATCTTGCAGCCGGTGGAACCGCCGAGGCGATAGCACTGGCGACCCATCACTATAATGCAGCAGACAATATGACCGACCGACTCGCCGGACTTGGGTGCCTGTCCCGTATTGACACGCCTGAACGATTGACGGCGCTGGACGATTTTCTGGAACGATACCGTGACGATACGCTGGTTGTTGATAAATGGTTCAGCATTCAGGCCACATCATCTTTGGAAAACACGCTGGATCAGGTGATTGCCCTGACCGGACACCGCCTGTTCACGCCGCGCAATCCAAACAAGGTTCGCAGTCTGATCGGTGCCTTTGCCAGCGGTAACCCCGCCCGGTTTCATGAAGAAAGCGGACGCGGTTACACGTTCCTTTGCGACTGGATCATCGCACTGGATGCCATCAATCCGCAAACCGCCGCCAGAATGATCGAGCCGTTAACCCAATGGCGGCGAGTCGATCCCATTCGCGGTCAGAAAATGCGCGGCGAACTGGAACGTATTCTGGCGCGACCCAGCCTTTCCAAAGACAGTTTTGAAATCGCATCGAAAGCGTTGTGACATGATTGGAATATTTCTGCGTGATGCCACCCCCAGAATACTGGTCAGCGCGCTGCTGGCGGCTGTGATCGCAAGTTTGGGTTGGTCATATGCGGGCAGAGAGCAGGATGTTCCTGATGCCATCACCAAGAGCGCCAAGATGCATTGCGCTTCGTATGCGCCGTTCATCGGCAGTGAAAATCCGGGTGATGCGAATTTCAGGGCGCCACCTGAACGGATTGATCAGGATATGGCCCTTTTGGCCAAAAGTTTTGAATGCGTTCGCACCTATTCACCCGATCAGGGCATCGACCAGGTATTGCCCGCCGCCCGCAAATATGGGCTGAAGGTTTTTATGGGTGCGTGGATCGGCCGTGACCCGATTGGCAATGCCAAAGAAATTGATCGAACTATTGCCGCGGTGCTAGCCAATGCGGACGTGGTCGCCGGTGTCATTGTCGGCAATGAGGTCCTGCTGCGCGGCGAACTGCCTGCTGATAAACTCAAGGGCCTGATCCTGCAGGTCAAACAGGCTGTCGGCCCCATTCCTGTCACTTATGCTGATGTATGGGAATTCTGGCTCGCCAATAAAACGCTGGCTGATGCTGTTGATTTTGTAACGGTCCACATTCTGCCCTATTGGGAAAACGAGCCCACGCCGGTCATGGATGCAATCGACCATGTGCAGACAGTGCTTGGTCAGGTAACGTCGACCTTTCCCGGCAAACACATTCTGATCGGCGAGACAGGCTGGCCATCCAGGGGCCGTATGCGTGAGGGGGCTGAACCCTCGCTGGTGGCGCAGGCCACCTACAACCGCGCCATCATCACCTATACCGAAGCGCATGATATCGAAACCAATCTGGTCGAAGCATTTGACCAACCCTGGAAGCGCAAGGACGAAGGAACGGTTGGCGGTAATTGGGGCATTTACGATACCACCCGACATCTGAAGCAGGAATTGACAGGGCCTGTTTCAAATTACCCCGCCTGGCGTATTCAGGCTGCCCTAAGCAGCGTTATCGCTCTGCTGTTACTTGGCCTGGCAATTGGGCTACGACCAAAAGCCTCGTGGCTTCTGGTTCTTGCGCTGGCACCCTTTTGTGCGCTGGCTGGTGCAACCCTGATCATCTGTGGACAGGACTTGCTTGGCGCAAGGCTGACCATTCCCGATACTGGCGGCGGCATACTGGGCGTTTCATTGATACTGGGTACAGCAATCTGTTTTGGACTGCACTGGTTTGATCCCAGCACGGTTCGAGGCCCGACCCTGCCCGATCATATTTTGTCGCGAAACTTCAGGGAAATTAGACCTGACATTGCTGACCTGCTTGGTCTGATGCGTATTCTGACGCAGATCGGCGCGCTATCCATCGCACTGGGCCAGATTTTTGACCCACGCTATCGCGATTTTCCGGTGGGTGTTTATGTTCTGCCCGCCCTTGCTTTTGCGGCAGAGGGATTACGGCGGCAACGTTGGGCGCGTATTGCAGCCGGGCCAATAGAAAAATTTCTGTGCTGGGCACTTATCGGATGTGCTGGCATCATCCTGATCCGCGAAGGCATAGAAAACATTCACGCCATCGCATTTATCAATATTCTGGTTCTGCTGGGATTGCGGGTGGCAACAGCAGGAAAACCGGTTCCCGTTATCTAGATTTTCGGTGGAAGATGGCTCTGGCGTGCCGCAACTCCGCTAAAAACTTTTCTGTGGACGCCTATGCTCAACGTCTCGTCGAGATAATTAGTAGGTGTATTCT
>CAISDR010000241.1 GCA_903884125.1 uncultured bacterium | reverse complement strand
CGCACAAAGAAAGGAATTTTTTTAAGCTCTGCTTCAGCGTCATTGGCCCAGCTGACCGTACCCGGCACGGCATCCGGCGGATTTTCAGCAGCGGACATCTCGGGCGCGGGGTCGGCGGAATGAACCACGCGCAATTGCGGAGCACTTGTTGTGCCCAGATGTGATGGCGCGGCCCCGTCATGGAATTCAAAGTCACCCCGGAACATGCCCAGAAGATGTTCTTCCAGACCCATCATCAGCGGATGAACCCAGGTGTCAAAAATGACATTCGCGCCTTCAAATCCCATCTGCGGGGCATAGCGGGCGGGAAAATCCTGAACATGGATGGGTGCTGAAATCACGGCGCAGGCAACACCCAGCCGCTTGGCAATGTGGCGTTCCATCTGGGTGCCAAGGACAAGCTCAGGCTGCAATTCCTGAACCTTCGCCTCGACCTCCAGATAGTCCTGTGTGATAAGCGCTTCCAGACCATAGGATTTGGCAGCATCACGCACGTCGCGGGCAAATTCGCGGGCATAGGTGCCCATGCCGATAATCGTGAAACCGAATTCCTGTGTCGCGATGCGGGCGGCGGCAATCACATGGGTTGCGTCACCAAAAATGAACACGCGCTTGCCGGTCAGATAATTGCTGTCGACCGAACGGGAATACCAGGGCAGACGCGCACCGTTTTTTGCCAGCAATCCACTTACATCCAGTCCGGTTATGGTACCGACTTCACGGATAAAGTCGCATGTGGCACCAAAACCGATCGGCACGGTTTTGACCATTGGCTGAGCAAACATGCGGGCTAGCCACTGCGCTGCCTGACTGGCGATTTCCGGGTAAAGTACAACATTAAAGTCCGCCTCGCCCAGGCGTGCGATATCCGCAGGTGTCGCATTCATGGGTGCAACCACATGAACATCGACACCAATGTCGGCCAGAAGCCGCGTCACCTCGGTAATATCATCGCGATTGCGAAAGCCAAGGGCGGTCGGACCCAGAAGATTGCACCGTGGCCTGACATGGGGGTCACGCGCCGGGCGGGGGCTGTTTGGTGGCGGTGCATGGGGACCCGCCAGCGCGCGGACCAGTTGATAAAATGTCTCGGATGCGCCCCAGTTTTCCTTGCGCTGATAGGCAGGCAGTTCCAGCGGGACAACAGGAATCGGCAGACCCAGGGCACGTGCCAGACCGCCCGGATCATCCTGTATCAGTTCGGCCGTGCATGATGCGCCGACAATCATCGCCTGTGGCTTGAAGCGTTCATAGGCATCGCGGACCGAGGTCTTGAACAGCTCGGCTGTGTCGCCGCCAAGATCGCGGGCCTGAAAGGTTGTATAGGTAACCGGCGGGCGCACATTACGCCGTTCAATCATGGTGAACAGCAGGTCCGCATAGGTATCACCCTGCGGCGCGTGCAGGACATAATGCAGACCTTCCATACCGGTTGCGACACGCATGGCCCCTACATGGGGTGGTCCTTCATATGTCCAGACGGTCAGTTCCATGGCTCAGACCGCCAGTCGGGCGCGGCGCACCAGCGGCCGCGTGAACAGTTCCGCCAGATCGCCCGCCTGATCAAAGCCCTGAATGGGCGTGAACAGCAGTTCGATCGACCATTTGGTCGTGATCCCTTCGGCCTCAAGCGGATTGGCGAGGCCAAGGCCGCAGACCACAATATCCGGATGCGCCGCCCGGCACCGATCCAGCTGACGGTCCACATCCTGACCCTCGCTGAGTGTCACATCAGCCGGTAACAGGTCGAGTTCCATCGACAGATGCTGGCGATGCAGATAAGGCGTGCCCACTTCGATAAGGGTCATGTCCAGTTCGCGCGCTAAAAACCGCGCCAGCGGAATTTCCAACTGTGAATCCGGAAAGAAGAAAATGCTCTTGCCCGCCAGATGCACCTTGGCCCGCGTAAGGGCCGACCGGGCACGACCGATGCCGGGTGCCACCACCTGATCGAAGGTCTGGGTATCAACGCCCCAGGCGTTTGCGGCCGCACGCAACCAACCGGCAGTCCCTTCGGCACCAAGGGGAAATGGTGCTTCCAGCCGCTGGGCGCCGCGTGCCTCAAGAGCTGCGGCGGTATCCGTCAGAAATGGCTGTGCCAGCAGGATGCGCGTATTGGGTCCGATGGCGGGCAGATCAGACGACCGGCGCGGCGGCAGGAATGCGACCTGATCAATGCCCAGCTCATCGAACAGCCGCCGCATCTGGTCCTCCACCACATCCGCCAATGCGCCGACCACAAGCAGGTTCGGCGCAGCGCCAGCCGGTGCTTTCGGCATTTCAGGGACGAGCGCTGCAAGACAGGCGTCTTCACCCTGGGTAAAGGTTGTCTCGATGCCGCTGCCTGAGTAATTCAGAACGCGCACCTGCCCGGCCATTTGACGCGACAGACGCTGGGCAGCGCGCGACAGATCAAGCTTGATCACCTCGGATGGACAGGAGCCAACCAGAAACAGAAGCTTTATTTCCGGACGACGTTCGATCAGACGTGTGACAACCCGATCCAGTTCATCATTGGCATCGGCAAGACCGGCCAGATCGCGTTCATCCAGAATGGCGGTTGCAAAGCGGGGTTCCGCAAAAATCATCACGCCCGCTGCTGACTGAATCAGATGGGCACAGGTGCGTGATCCAACCACCAGAAAAAAAGCGTCCTGAATTTTCCGGTGCAGCCAGATGATGCCTGTCAGTCCGCAGAATACCTCGCGCTGGCCGCGTTCGCGGATTACCGGACGCTCGATTGGCCCAGCGCCCGCCTGCGGTGCCATATGAACCAGAGCGCCAGCACTGCTCATCGTGCTGTCCCCATATGCGCGGCAGGCTGGCCAAGCCGGGCTGCCCGCAGCTTGAGCACGAATTGGGTGGCATTGATCACATAGGTCGCATAGGCCGCCAGCGCCAGATACATCTGCGCTTCAATGCCCAGGGCGCCGGTCCACATCGCATAGAGATAGGCGGTGTGCAGCGTCAGGACCAGAAAGCTGACCACATCCTCCCAGTAGAAGGCAGGGGCAAACAGGTACTGGCCGTAAACCTCGTTTTCCCAGATCGCACCGGTAATCATGATGGTGTAGAGGACAAGCGTCTTGACGATGATCGAGGCGGTGGCAGCCGGTTCACCTTCGCCTGTCATTAAAAAATTTATCACCAGCGCCAGAGACACCAGAAAGACCAGAAACTGCACCGGCGCCAGAATACCCTGTACCAGTGTCCAGACGGTATTGTCCCGGCGGCGACGTTGTTCTGGTGTGTAAAGTTCGTTTGATTTCAATGGCCTGGATCTGTCGAGGCCATGGTGCGGGTGATCGAAATTCGATCGGCAGGCCAGTGTTGGCCAGGGGCAGGCGTCCACGGAGTCGATGAGCCGGTCAATGATACGATGTGTCAAGAGCACTTAACACCTCCCTTTGCGATTTGGTCGATCCACCCTGCCGCACCCCACATTTGGGATTGAAAATCGGCCTGACAGCCGCCGCATCTGTCCGCTCAGAAATTTGTGTATCCATTGTTTTTATTGGATTTTTTCACTATTTCCGGACTTACAATAAAGATGGTAGATGCTCACCTACAAACTGTCAACTTAGATTTACGTCATGATAATTTGACAAATTTTTACCCTCGCTTGACAATGGTGGAAACGGAGAGCACGCTTTTTCCAGTGGCCTGAAAAAAGACCATGTTTCTTCGGCAAGACCAGGGGAGGGTGGCGTTGGGAAGCGAAATAATTGGGGGTTACACCCATAATTCGGGCAATACAGGCCACGCGGGTTCCGGTACAGCGAGTGGCTTTTCAGGGGCATATCGGGATTTCGGGCGAAACCGATCCGGCGGTAGTCTGGCCGCTCGTTCGCAGGCCGACGAGGTTGGGCCGGAAACTGATCGCAGCCGTGACAGCGACCTGACACGAGCCACGCTGGAACAAACCATTGAAAACGAAGCGATCCCGCGCCTTTTAATGGCGCGAAGTCAAATAATCAATTCGTCAGATCACACGCTGACGAACGAACAGCCAATTGAATTTTCCACCATCGAGTCATTTGTCAAAT
>CAISDR010000240.1 GCA_903884125.1 uncultured bacterium | reverse complement strand
GGCGCATCCTGGAATTGATCGAAACGTAGTCAATGTGCCTATAAATTAAGCTGAAATTCTGCCCATTGATTGAACACGCAGATGGAACCATGGGCAAAACGGCAAAAAAAGGCCCGACACACGGCCGGGCCTTTTTGCTTGGTGACGGCCTAATCAGACGCTGTAATACATGTCGTATTCGACCGGATGCGGGGTGTGCTCGTAACGATAGATTTCTTCCCAGCGCAGTTCCATATAGCTGTCAATGAAACCATCGGTGAACACGCCACCACGCTTCAGGAACTCGCGATCTGAATCGAGCGACGCCATTGCTTCACGCAACGAACCGCAAACGGTTGGCACATTGGCCAGTTCTTCTGGTGGCAGTGCATACAGATCCTTATCCATTGGTGCGCCCGGGTGGATCTTGTTGACCACCCCGTCGATGCCAGCCATCAGCAGCGCTGCAAAGCCAAGATACGGATTTGCGGCAGGATCAGGGAAACGAACTTCAACGCGCTTGGCTTTCGGATTAGCGCCGAACGGAATACGGCAGGATGCCGAACGGTTGCGCGCCGAGTAAGCCAGAAGCACCGGCGCTTCGAATCCGGGCACCAACCGCTTGTACGAATTGGTCGTCGGATTGGTAAACGCGTTGATCGCCTTTGCGTGCTTGATCACACCACCAATGTAATAGAGCGCAAAGTCGGACAGGCCTGCATAGCCGTCACCGGCAAAAAGTGGCTTGCCGTCTTTCCACACTGACTGGTGAACGTGCATGCCTGAGCCATTGTCGCCCTTGATTGGCTTGGGCATGAAGGTCGCCGTCTTGCCGTAATTGGCGGCGGTGTTGTGGATGCAGTATTTGTAGATCTGCATCTGATCGGCCATCTTCACCAGGGTTGAGAATTTCATCCCCAGTTCGTGCTGGCTTGGCGCCACTTCATGGTGATGCTTTTCAACCGTAAGGCCCATTTCCGCCATGTAGGCCAGCATTTCGCCGCGCAGGTCCTGTGCGGAATCTAGTGGTGGCACGGGGAAATAACCACCCTTTACCCGAGGGCGATGAGCCAGATTGCCTTCGGCATAGGCACGGCCTGAATTATACGGGCCTTCGATTGAGTCAATTTCAAAACCGACTTTCTGCATGTCGGTTGAATATCTCACGTCATCAAAGACAAAGAATTCAGCTTCCGGGCCGAAAAATGCCGTGTCGCCAATGCCTGCCGATTTCAGGAACGCTTCAGCGCGCTTTGCGATAGATCGCGGGTCGCGGTCATAAGATTCACCGGTCATCGGTTCGGCAATGTCACAAACCAGGATCAACGTTTCCTGTGCGGTAAAGGGATCCAGAACTGCGGTCGACAAATCAACCTTCAGCACCATGTCGCTTTCATTGATTGCTTTCCATCCGGCGATCGACGAGCCGTCGAACATAATGCCTTCGCTCAAAAGATCTTCGTCGACCATGCCGACGTCATAGGTCATGTGTTGCCACTTGCCCCGCGGATCGGTGAAACGAAAATCGACGTATTTCACGTCCTTGTCTTTAATCAGTTTTAAAACCGACGAGATATCAGTCATGACCCAATCCCTATGCTGGTTGACAGACAAAATTAAAACCCGCTTCCACGGGCAGACACGATAGACAGTTTACAAACAGGGCGACTAGATCGCCTCGGCACCGGTTTCGCCGGTGCGAATTCGTACCACCTCTTCGACGGTTGATACAAAAATCTTTCCGTCGCCGATGCGTCCTGTCCGCGCAGCCTGAACGATGGCGTCAATCGCCTGTTCAACCTGCGCATCTTCCAGAACGACTTCAATTTTCACCTTTGGCAGGAAGTCGACGACATATTCGGCACCACGATAAAGTTCGGTATGACCTTTCTGCCGGCCAAATCCCTTGGCCTCGGTTACGGTTATCCCCTTAAGACCCACTTCCGAAAGGGCCTCTTTCACTTCATCAAGCTTGAAGGGCTTAATGATTGCCTCGATCTTTTTCATTGGCCTCCCTATTCCTGCCAGCCAGGCCCCAAAGTCGGGATCTGGCATGATTGAATGGTCTCCTGTCATCGGTTCCAGCCCAGAAATACGTCCAGACGACAAAGACCGTCAGGGCATACCAAAGGTCTATATGACCGATTGCACGCTTCCTGAACCGTCCCAAATCGCTTTGGTCTTCGGGCAGGCAGATTGCTTATCCGTTCCCTAAGCATATGGCGTGCCAGAACGTGTATGGCCCATACCAAAGGGATGCCGGATTTAAGCCATCAAAAAACAGGCAATAAATAGATTAAAAAATAGGCAAATGGGACATTTTTAAGCAAACGTATTAGGGGAGGTGGCCTGTTCACCTTTTCGGCTTGCTGCTTCAAAGCCGATAGGCCAAGTTGGGGCTACCTTGGATTTGGCGGGTCAAAGCGAGCTTGGGTGAAACGATGGCGCCTGTTGGAAGCAAACTGCTTGGCCAGTTGCCGACCACAATCTTTACCACCATGTCAGCACTGGCGGCGGAAACGGGCTCTGTTAATTTGGGCCAGGGGTTTCCGGATGACGAAGGTCCCGCCTTTCTTAGACAAAAAGCCGCCGAGTATATTCTGGCAGGGCCAAGCCAATATCCCCCCATGGCCGGACTTTTGGCGCTGCGCGAAGCGGTTGCCGCCCATGACAGGCGTTTCTATGGCCTGAATTTCGATCCAGGCAGTCAGGTACTGGTAACATCCGGGGCAACCGAGGCGCTGGCCGCTGCGCTGTTTGGCTTTTTGAACCCCGGTGATGAAGCAATTGTGATCGAACCGGCCTATGATTCCTATGCGCCGATTATCCGCCTTGTTGGCGCGACCCCGCGCTTTTTGCGTCTTGAAGCCCCAGAATGGCGACTTGATCAAACACGGCTTGAGGCTCTTTGCAATGCGAAGACCCGCGTTCTGATCCTGAATTCACCGATGAACCCAATCGGCAAAGTATTTGGTCGCGATGAACTTGAAATGATCGCTGTGGTAGCCCAGGCCAATGATCTGCGTGTCATCTGCGACGAGGTTTACGAGCACATCATTTTTCCCGGAGCAAGCCATGTGCCGCTGATGACGCTACCCGGCATGGGCGAACGGTGTGTGCGTATTGCATCTGCGGGAAAGACTTTTTCGCTGACCGGATGGAAAGTCGGCTATGCGTCTGGTCCTGCACAACTGATTGGTCTAATGGCCAAAGCCCATCAGTTTTTGACGTTTACAACGCCACCGGCCCTGCAGCTGGCCGTGGCCCATGGTCTGGAACAGCCTGATGACTATTATGCGCAATTGGGCAATGACCTGGGGGCCAAACGCGACCGTCTGGCCCAGGGACTTGTCGCAGCGGGATTCCATCCTTTGCCCGCAAAGGGCACTTATTTTCTGGTCGTCGACCTTTCCGGCAAAGGTGTTAAGAATGACAGCGAATTTGCGGTTGAACTTGCAAAAAAGGCAGGCGTGGTGGCGATCCCGCTTTCGGCATTCTATGAGGTTGATGGTCCGCAACACCTTTTGCGCTTTTGTTTTTCAAAACAGTTTGACGTTCTCGACAATGCGATCGAGCGGTTGAAGCGGGCCCTTATCCCCGCTTGACCAATTGCCCCCCGCATCCTAAGCCCTTTATGAACCAGAAAATGAATTCATGGGTTGAAAAGGGAAACGGGATGGACATGTCAAAGATCAACGATTTAACGCCGATTCTGGTTGGCGTGGGTCAACTGACGCAAAAGGGTGTGCCGCCGCAATCCGCACTTTCACCCATGGACCTGAT
Organism: uncultured bacterium; assembly: GCA_903884125.1. Taxonomy (GTDB): domain Bacteria; phylum Pseudomonadota; class Alphaproteobacteria; order CAISDR01; family CAISDR01; genus CAISDR01. The sequence goes on along the minus strand of CAISDR010000240.1, from coordinate 2,801 downwards.
GACCAAGGCAACGCAGCTCGCGCTGGCTGATACGGGTCTGGCAAAGTCACCTGTTGATCTGATCGATGTGATCGCGGTCGTGCGTTCCATTTCCGATTCCACCGAAGGGGCGCGGTTCAAACTGGCGACATATCGCGATCCGCCCCGTTCACTGGCAAAACGTATCGGGGCGGCACCGCGTGAAGCTTACTATTCAACGGTTGGCGGCAATACGCCCCAATATCTGGTCAATCATTTTGCTGAAAAAATTGCCCGTGGCGAAGTCACCTGCGCTTTGATCGCCGCTGGTGAGGCATTGGATACAATGGTGTCCTCTGCCAAACAGGGCATTGCCATCGACTGGCAGGAAGATCTGGGTACCGATCCGATTTCAATTGGCGTCGACAAGCCGGGCAATTCACCCTATGAACGCGCCCACCAGATGCATCTGCCAACCAATGTCTATCCGCTTTTTGAAAACGCCATTCGCGGCGCCCGCGGACGTTCAATTACCGATCATCAACTGGCCATGGGAAAACTGTTTGCGCCCTTCACCGAAGTGGCAGCAAAAAATCCGCACGCATGGTTTCCAAAAGCCCGCACCGCCGAAGAACTGGCATTTGTCTCCGAGCGAAACCGCATGGTGGGTTTTCCATACACAAAGCTTTTGAATGCAATGATTGTCGTGGATATGGCTGCGGCCCTTATCATGACCTCGGTCGGTGAAGCCAGACGTATGGGCATAGCACCGGAACGATGGGTGTTCCTGCACGGCTGTGGCGATGCCTATGACATCTGGAATGTTTCAGAGCGGGTCAACCTGCACTCTTCACCTGCCATCCGCACGATCGCGCGCAAGGCATTTGATATGGCCGGCAAGACACCGGCCCAGATGGATTTTATTGATCTGTATTCGTGTTTTCCGTCTGCGGTCGAAATCGGTGCCGCGGAAATCGGGATCAGCGAGGATGATCCACGGCCGCTGACCGTTACCGGTGGTCTGCCGTATTTTGGCGGACCGGGCAATAATTACGTGCTGCACTCAATTGCAACCATGGTCGAAAAGCTGCGCGCCGGACCGAAAAGTTTTGGTCTCGTCACGGCAAATGGCTGGTATGTGACCAAACATTCCATGGGCATTTATTCGACCACACCGGTTGAAGGCAACTGGCAGCGTGAAACACCGTCGGCCTATCAGTCGGAAATCGACCAGATGGTGCGCCCGAAGCTTACCCTGACACCAAAAGGGGCAGGCACCGTCGAGTCCTACACCGTCGTTCACACGCCGACTGGCGATACTTTCGGCATTGTGGTCGGGCGGCAGTCTTCGGACGACTGCCGGTTTTTAAGTCTGGTCGAAAAATCAAGCGACCTGCTGGATCGCATGGAAAGCGAAGAGATGCTTGGGCGTCCGGGGCAGGTAACCCAGGGCGAGCGACACAATATTTTTACTTTCGAATAGCTGAACTTTTCCAACAAAGAAATGATTGGGGGCCAGATGCCGCGACTTTATATGGTTCGTCATGGCGAGGCGGCAGCCGGCTTTGACGGACATCTCGATCCGGGTCTCAGCGATCTCGGCCGCAGTCAGGCAGCGGTGACCGCGGAACGGCTTGCAAAACTGGCCCCCGTGAATCTGGTCTCATCACCGCTTGCCCGTGCGCGCGAGACGGCATCCGCGCTGGAGCGTATCTGGCACCGGCCTGTGGTGATTGAAACGGCAGTTGCAGAAATTCCGTCTCCCACCCAGGATCTTTCGGCACGCACCGCCTGGCTGCGCAAGATTATGGTTGGTACCTGGTCACAGGCCGGTGCGGATTCAATTCGCTGGCGCGAACAGGTGATCGCCTATCTTAATGCGCTCACACAGGATACGATCATTTTTTCGCATTTTGTTGCTATCAATGTGGCACTGGGTTCGGCCCTGGGCGATGATCGGGTGACCTGCTTTACCCCTGACAATGCGTCGGTGACGATTTTTGAAAGCGATGGTCAGCGTCTTGGCCTTGTTGAAAAAGGTGCGGAGCGGGCCAGCGTGGTGGGCTAGTGATGAATCCATCTGTCGAGGTTTTGACAATTGATCAGATGCGGGCCGCAGACCGGCTGGCGCAGGATCATGGCATTTCCGAAACCGAGCTTATGGAAAATGCCGGTCGCTGTGTTGCCGCTGAAATAATCCGCCGTCATACCCCATGCCGTTGTCTGATACTGGCAGGACCGGGCAATAATGGCGGGGACGGGTTTGTCATTGCCCGTTACCTTCAGGCGGCCGGATTTATCACAAGTGTTGGTGTGCTCGATCCCGGTCACGGGTGGACTGGTGCAGCTGGCGTCCATAAAAGCAGTTGGCAGGGACCGGTGCTGGGTCTGCAAGTTGAACTTCTGAACCGGTTTGATCTTTTGATTGATGCGCTGTTCGGGACTGGCCTGTCGCGACCGCTTGATGGCCTGGCGCTGGAAATTGTTCGCACGCTGTCTCGGCGCAGCAAAGATGTTATCGCTGTTGATATGCCATCCGGCCTCAACGGTGATGGGGACAGTCCGGAAGAAAATACAAGTGCTGCGGCGGCGCTGACGGTGACATTTTTCCGCAAAAAACCAGCGCACCTTCTTTATCCGTCACGCGGCAAATGTGGTGAGGTGGTGGTTAGCGATATCGGCATACCTCCGGCGGTTCTTGATGGTCAGGGTGTTCGAATTTTTCAGAATGATCCGTCGCTTTGGCAAGGTGCGTGGCCCTGGCCGCAAGCAGATGGTCACAAATATCTTCGCGGGCATGCGCTGGTATTGAGTGGCGGCGAATTTTCCGGTGGTGCGGCACG
>CAISDR010000239.1 GCA_903884125.1 uncultured bacterium | reverse complement strand
CTGCATAACGCCGCGTTCCTTCTGGATCAGGGGCGCATTCAGGCCAAACGTTTCAAGCACGAATTGCCCAATTACGGCGTGTTCGATGAAAAGCGGGTGTTTGTAGCAGGTCCGCTGCCGGGACCTGTCACGTTCCGTGGTCTGCGGCTGGGCCTTATGATCTGCGAGGACATGTGGTTTCCCGATGTCACCGAATGTCTGGCCGAGACGGGGGCCGAAATTCTGATCGTTCCCAACGGCTCGCCGTTTGAAAAATCAAAGGGCGACCAGCGCCTAAATCCGGCCGTTGCACGGGTGATTGAATCCGGTCTGCCCTTGATCTATGTGAACCAGATCGGCGGTCAGGACGAGCTGATTTTCGATGGCGCAACTTTTGCGTTGCAGGCCGATGGTGCGCTGGCCGCCCAGTTGCCAGCCTTCGAAGAATCTGTAGTCAGCCTGAAGCTGCACCGTCAGGAGAATATCTGGCGGATTCTGCCCGGTCCGATGGAATCCCCCGGTTCGGATGATGAACAGATTTATCGTGCCATGACTTTGGGCCTCCGTGACTATGTCACCAAGAACCGCTTTCCGGGCGTGATCCTTGGTCTTTCGGGTGGGATCGACAGTGCGATCACAGCAGCCGTCGCCGTCGACGCGCTGGGGGCCGAGCGTGTGCGGGCGGTGATGTTGCCGTCGCGCTATACCAGTCAGGACAGTCTGGAAGATGCAGCCGAAGTAGCCCGGCTATTGGGGATACGTCTGGACAATCTGGATGTGGAGCCGGTTGTTCAGGCTTTTGATACAATGCTGCGCCCGCTCTATGAAAACCGTCCACCTGATCTGACCGAAGAAAATATTCAGTCGCGCGTGCGTGGTCTGGCCTTGATGGCATTGTCCAACAAGCTGGGGCCGATGCTGATGACTACGGGCAATAAATCCGAAGTATCGGTTGGCTATGCCACGCTTTACGGCGATATGTGCGGCGGCTATTCAGTGTTGAAAGACGTTTATAAGATGGAGGTTTTTGCCCTGTGCCGGTGGCGCAATCAGCATAAGCCCCATGATGCACTTGGTCCGGAAGGGCCGGTCATGCCGGAACGGGTGATCACCAAACCACCGACGGCTGAATTGCGCGAAAATCAGAAGGATCAGGACAGCCTGCCGCCATACGAGGTGCTGGATGAAATTCTGGACTGTCTGGTTGAAAAGGAAATGTCGATTGATGAAGTGATTGCGCGCGGCCATTCAGAAGAGACCGTACGTCGCGTTCAGCATCTGCTCTATGCGGCCGAATTCAAACGGCGCCAGGCAGCGCCGGGGGTCAAGACCACGGCCAAGATTTTTGGCCGTGACCGGCGATATCCCATCGTCAACCGCTATCGGGACATGGGTCGACGATGAGCACCATCGTCCGCTTTGCGCCGTCGCCAACCGGCTATCTGCATGTGGGCAATATCCGCAGTGCCTGCATGAACTGGCTTTTTGCGCGCAAGACCGGTGGTAAACTTATCCTGCGTCTGGATGACACGGATGACCTGCGATCAACACTGGAATTTGCCGAAGCGATTGAGCAGGATCTGAACTGGCTGGGCCTTACATACGATCAGGTTGTACGCCAGTCAGATCGGCTGGCGCGTTATCAGGCCGCGCTGGATCGTCTGGCTGACATGGGTCTGGCCTATCCGTGTTTTGAAACGGCAGATGAACTTGAACTAAAGCGCAAGCTGGCTTTGGCGCGCGGCCGCCCGCCGGTCTATGACCGCGCGGCGCTGAAACTGACCCAGGCTGATCGCGACCGTCTGCTGGCCGAAGGGCGCAAACCCCACTGGCGATTCAGGCTTTCGGGGGAGCCGGTGGTCTGGAATGACATGATCCGTGGTCCCGTCAGCATTGACAGCACGTCACTATCTGACCCCGTGATGGTGCGCGAGGATGGACGGTTCCTATACCTGCTGGCCAGCGTGGTTGACGACATGGATGTGGGCATTACCCATATCATCCGAGGCGAAGACCACGTGACCAATTCCGGTGTCCAGATCGAAATGTTCAGGGCGCTGGGCGGGCAATCGCCCGAGCTGGGCCATTTCGCGTTGCTGACGGCGGCAAACGGGGCGGGCCTGTCCAAACGCAACGGCGCACTGGCGATCCGTGACCTTAGGGCCGAGGGGGTTGAGGCGATGACGATTGTGTCATTGATCTCAAAGCTTGGAACCTCGGATGCAATCACGCCCTTTACAGATCTGGCATCGCTGACCGCTGATTTTGATCTTGGCAAACTGTCGCGTGCCCCGGCCCGTTTTGATCCTGAAGCCCTGCATGCCCTCAATGCCAAGGTTTTGCATCACATGACCTATGATCAGGTCAAGGATCGGCTGGCGGACATTGCGCCGGGGGCGGGTGCCGATTTCTGGCAAGCCGTTCGGGGCAACCTCAGCCGCTTTGACGAGGCCGGCCAATGGTGGCAGGTGGTCCGGGCGCAGATTACCCCCGTCATTCAGGATGCAGCACTTCTGGCGCAGGCCGCCGGTCTTTTGCCTGCCGGGGAAATAGACGAGGCAACCTGGCCCGCCTGGACAGCCGAGCTTTCGAAGCTAAGCGGGATCAAGGGCAAGGGACTGTTCATGCCCCTGCGCCTGTCGCTGACTGGAATGGATCATGGGCCAGAGATGAAAAAGCTGCTTCCCTTGATCGGCCGGAGCAAGGTATTGTCCCGGCTGCAGGGGCAGACCGCTTGACGGCCATGACCCCGCAGCATCGAAAAACAGACAGACGTACAAGTCTCAAGGATCAGGCCAGATGAACCCAGTGGAACGAATTAGCAGCGCGCGGTGTCCACAGACGACCTGATATAGTCGCTGGCCATTTGCGCCTCTTGATTGACGTTCCCTTCATTTCGGCTATCGGTGTTTTCATGTCACTTACCCTGTATAATTCTGCCGCGCGCGCCAAGGCGCCGTTTCAGCCGCTCGATCCGGGCCGGGTGCGGGTTTATATGTGCGGACCCACGGTCTATGATCGTATCCATATCGGAAATGGCCGCGCCTTTTGCGCTTTTGATCTGCTGGTGCGCGTTCTGCGCCATCATTATGGCGCGAACGGCGTGACCTATGTCCGCAACATTACCGATGTCGACGACAAGATTTCATCCCGGGCGGCTGAACGGGGCACTGATATTTCGGTCCTGACGGCGGAGACCATAGCGGTTCTGCATGCCGATCTGGCCGCCCTGAATCTGCTGGTGCCCGATGTCGAACCACGGGCAACCGCGCATATTCCTGAAATGATCGCGATGATCGAGACGTTGATCGCTAAAGGTCATGCCTATGTGGAACAGGGACATGCCCTGTTTGATGTGCCGAGTTTTTCAGACTATGGGGCTTTATCGCGGCGCAGTCTGGACGACATGATCGCAGGTGCGCGGGTTGAGGTTGCACCTTACAAGCGCGATCCGATGGATTTCGTTTTGTGGAAGCCATCAGACGACACCCAGCCCGGCTGGCCATCACCCTGGGGCCGGGGCCGTCCCGGCTGGCATAT
>CAISDR010000238.1 GCA_903884125.1 uncultured bacterium | reverse complement strand
GATTTTATTTGACGATGAGACACCCGTTCAGCTGATTGAAGCCATAAAGCCCGATGTGCTGATCAAGGGTGCGGATTATACCATTGATACAGTGGTGGGCGCCCCCTTCGTGCAATCCTATGGCGGACAGGTTATGCTGGCACATCTCGAGCCGGGTCATTCGACCAGCAACATCATTCAGCGCATGGGCGCGGAGACATCAAAATGATACTGGTCACCGGTGGCGCTGGTTTTATTGGTTCGAATATTGTGGCGGCACTGGCGGCACGTGCTGAACGGGTGGCAGTCTGTGACCGCTTGGGGTCAGAAAAAAAATGGCGAAACATTGCCAAACACGCATTGCAGGATGTGGTAACGCCCGACGCACTTGACCTCTGGCTTGAACGCCACGCCGATGATCTGGTAGCGATCATTCACATGGGGGCCATATCGTCGACGGCTGAAACAGATGTTGATCTGATTTTGCGCGAAAATGTCACGCTCAGTCTGAAATTGTGGGATTTCGCCCGCGAACGCGGCATCGCCTTTATCTATGCATCATCGGCGGCGACCTATGGTGATGGCACACAGGGATTCAGCGACGATCCCAGCCCGCAATCATTGTCGCGCCTGCGTCCGCTAAATCCCTATGGCTGGTCGAAACATGTGGTGGACCGGCGGATTGCGCGCGATGTGGCAGAACGCCGGATGCTGCCGCGCTTCTGGGTGGGGCTAAAGTTTTTCAACGTCTATGGCCCCAATGAATATCACAAAGGTCAACAGCGATCCGTCGTGCATCAAATGTTTGAAACCATTCGCGACACCGGCGAAGTGCGCCTGTTCAAATCCCATCGCGCGGGCATTGCCGATGGTGCACAGTCGCGCGATTTCATTCATGTCAGCGATTGCGTGAATGTGATTTTATGGTTTCTGGATAATGAGGTCTCAGGGCTTTATAATCTGGGCACCGGTCATGCCCGCAGCTTTCATGATCTGGCGCTGGCAACTTTTGCCGCAATGGAAAAGGCCCCCACGATCAGCTTTGTCCCAACGCCTGAAAACCTGCGGGCCCATTACCAGTACTGGACCCAGGCCGATATGACCCGCCTGCGCGCAGCGGGCTTTGATGCACCGTTTCTGTCACTGGAAGATGGCGTCAAAAATTATGTGACGCGCTATCTGGCGACAGATGACATCTATGCCTGAGTCGGGATCAGGGATCCCGCCTCAGGTTGAATGATTTTTTGGTTTTTTACTTCGCTTTTTCGGAAAGCGTCAGGCTGATGTTGCCGGGATATTCGTAATTGGCGCCGGATGCAGCATCTACAATCGCGCCCACACCGCCGCCGATGATGATATTGCCAAAAGTGGTTCCACCAAATTTTGGTGTGATCGAGGACATGATGTCTTCAAACCCGGCTTTCGTGCATCTAACCGTGATGTCATCCTTGCTCTTTGATACTTTCATACTGCCGGGCGTTGGGGCCACGGATCCCAAAACCACACCCTTTCGTTCCAGCGAGCATGCTGCACCGCCTGGGCTTGTATTGATCGAGATAGACTGGTCCGTCCCCTCCATAACTGTTGCACATCCTCCAAGCGCCAAAAGCGCCATGGCCAAGACCCCCATCTGAATATTCATTTTTCCCCACTAACCCAAATAAAATCCGCACTACTTGTGCTTGGTCAGTTTTGGGGAAAAACACCAAAAAATATTGATTAATATTGTTATACGCTTAAATTTTGTATGAAATTATGGCGGCACAGCAGGGCTGTCGGCTTCTGTTCCTGAAAATTGGGGTATTGGCGCGCCGAGAAGGATTCGAACCTCCGACCCCCAGATTCGTAGTCTGGTGCTCTATCCAACTGAGCTACCGGCGCATCCGGGCGACACAGGGATAATTGGCGGGACGGAGCCCATCAATCAAACCTCGCCGCTGTGCTGGGACTTTTAAGACCCCGCAGTGGAGGGCGGACCATATTCAAATCGACTGTGCTTTGCAAGTCAGGCAAAAGAACCGGCCCTGAGCCACCAAGCGGCTTGCAATCTGAGCAACCCTGAGATATCCAACGACCGGTCCGTAAAGTATGGTGATTTCAGCACGTTTGCCCTGTATGGTGTCGTTTTGGTGATACCACTGTTTGGGTCCTTCGGGCTTTGATTGTTCGGGTTTTGGGCGCAGTTGTGGTGATTAACCAATTGATGCTTCAGGATTCAGGGACCATTCGGGGGGATTATTGGCATATGACGGGTCCGGGCGTCCGGGTTTGCACCCAAACGCCACGTTTGAGTCAAAATGCGGATAGGTCCAAGAAAAGTGTTGGCGGGGACGCGCGAGATGGTTCTAATGACCTCTGAACGGGGTTGCTGGTGTCCACTGGCGCAAAAATCGGGTTAGCCTAGGCATGCATTCTTTCCAAGCGCGCACGTTGGTCGTGATTTCGAGTCTGATGCTCGGCGGGTGCTCTGTCGTGGGCGACACGCTTTGGCCCGGATCATCCTCGTCTTCGACCGCGGGCAGCGGTTTTAGGCTTGAAATACCACCAAGTCAGGCTGAAAAGGACGCAGTTGCCGTGCTGGCGCCGGAACCGGTGCTGGTTGGCACAGGTTCTGTGACGCCAATTGCCGTGACCGAGGCACCGGCGACCGGATCGCTGGTCGGCCAGAAAATTGCGACGCTGCGTGGGGAATTGAAAGCGCTGACCGGTCGCATGCAGGAAAATGACACCCGCCTGCAAGCCGTGCGTGGCCAGACCCTGACCGCAGCCCAGACCTATCATTCCATTGTGGCGGCGATTTCCGCACGGTTGCAGGTTGGCACCACGCCGGGCAATCCGATCCTGTCCAGCCAGTGGAATCAGGCTCAGGTCAGTCTTGAAACCCTGTCCGGGTCATTGGCCCAGATGAACCGGCTGGCCTCAGACGGTGCTGCAAATTCAGCGACCGCGGCATTCATTCTTGACAGTTCACGCGCCATTCGCGGCCTGTCGGGCGCGCTGGATGAAGACCATCGGCAGTTATCAATTCTGGAAGATGAAACCAACCGTACCGTGGTGCAGGTGGATCGTCTGTTGTCGGAAGTCACCGGCGACCTGCAACGTCAGACCGCCTATCTGGGCACAGAACGGGCGCATCTGACCACGCTGAACAACGCGATCAAGGTCGGCCAGTTATATGGCGCCAGCCTGGGCACCTTTGCGCTGGCGGGATCGGCAATGCCGGCGGCACTGGCTGCGGCACCATCGACCGGATCACCTTCGGCCCCTGCCAATGTATCGGG
>CAISDR010000237.1 GCA_903884125.1 uncultured bacterium | reverse complement strand
TGGTCCGGCCGGGTCAGATGATAGGCAGGCATCTGCGGCAGACGCTGGGCTAATTCACCCAATGGACTGCTGGACCCGCTGCGGGCATTCGGCGTGATCCGATTGCCCGGCTCGACCAGGCTGTCATATTCGCCGGAGCCCGATTCCATCAGCTTACGGCCCAGATTTACGAATTCGTCCACATAGAACTGGTAATTGGTCAGCAGCACGAAATTTTGGAATTTGTCGGCATCAGTGCCGGTATAATGTCGCAACCGGTGCAGCGAAAAATCGGTCCGCGGGGCCGTAAAAAGCGCAAGCGGCCGGGCCGTGCCCGGTACCGGTTCATAGGTCCCGTTCACGATGGAATCATCCATGTGGATCAGGTCCGGCAGGTCAAAGACATCGCGCATGTCACGCAGGCGTTCAACTGTCAGCCCGCCTTCCAGATGCAGCCCTTCGTTATAGGCAAAATGGATGGGGATCGGCGTATCCGACAGGCCAATGCCAATCGGCTCGCCATGATTGCGCAACAGCAGGGCGAATTGTTCAATCAGATAGCGACTGAACAGATCTGGCCGGGTGATGGTTGTTTCATAGACACCCGGTTCAGGCACAAAGCCAAAGGCAAGCCGCGAGTCGAACTGGCCGTAAACCTTGGTCGAAAACCGAACAATCGGGTAGAATCCGCGTACGCGTCCGGGTGGCAGTGTGGCACCGACAAAGGCGCGGAAACTGTCGCGCAGAAACCCGATCTGATGTTGGTAGAGCGACAGCACAGCCGCATGTGCTGCGGCTGCATTGTCATAATAAGCCAGACCAGATTGTGTCAGATCAGTATGTATCAGCGTGTCGTCCGACGGATTAGGCCCCATGGGAATCAGGCTGCCGCGTTAAAGGCAATCCCTTTTTCCGTAAACAGGTCCTGCAATTCGCCAGTCTGCATCATTTCCCGAATGATATCGCAGCCACCGACAAACTCGCCACTGACATAAAGCTGCGGAATGGTCGGCCAGTTGGAAAATTCTTTGATACCTTCGCGCAGTTCCTGATTTTCCAGGACGTTCACCCCTGTGAATTCCACACCCAGATAATTCAGGATCTGAACCACCTGACTTGAAAACCCGCATTGGGGGAATTTCGGTGTGCCCTTCATGAACAGGGCGACCTGATTGTCCGTGATCGTTTTTGTGATCGTTTCAACGACTGCTGCATCTGCCATTTCAAGGCCCTTTCACTAAATAATCGGGATTTTCCTAGCCCTCTGCCGGTATTGATGTCTGAACCGCCAGCGCGTGCAACACCCCGCCCATACGCCCCTGAAGCGCATCATAGACCATTTTATGCTGCTGAACGCGGGTTTTGCCCTTGAATGCCAAAGACACAACCTGCGCCATATAATGATTTCCGTCGCCCGCCAGATCCTGAATCTCGATGGAAGCATCGGGCAGGGCATCTTTGATCAGTCGCTGGATTTCAGAAGCATCCATGGCCATGGCCGGTATCCTTACAAAAATGTCAGAGGGCCGTTCGACCGGCCTATTGGGGCTTTGCCGCCATAAAGCCGGGTAACCAGCCTTCATGCGCCGAGCGAAGTTCCGCTAATGATATGGGGCGGAAGCCATCAATGGTCAACCGGCCCGTACGATCTGTGGTCCGCCCCAGTCGGGTACAGGGGATATGCTGGGCTTCCGCCTCAGCCAGTACCGCCTCGGCAAAGTCCGGTTTTGCACAGATCAGGTAGCGGGCCTGATCCTCGCCAAACAAAAAGGCGGTCTTGTCGGCTTCATCCAGCGGGGTCGATATTTCAGCGCCCCGGTCGCCGGCCAGCGCCATTTCCGCCAAGGCCACCAGAAGTCCGCCATCGGCGCAGTCATGGACAGCGCTCAGGCGCCCTTCACGGATCAGGCCGCGAACGAATTCGCCATGTCTGCGTTCGGCTGCAAGATCCACCGGGGGCGGCGGGCCTGCTTCCTGGGCTGCGATTTCGCGCAGGTACAGCGATTGGCCCATGTGCCCCTTTGTGGTGCCAATCAGCAGGATCACATCGTCTGCTGCCTTGAACCCAAGTGTCGCCATGCGATCAATGTCAGCCAGAAGGCCAACAGCACCAATCGCCGGTGTGGGTTGGATCGCAAGTTCACCGGTCTGATTGTACAAGGACACATTGCCGGACACGACTGGCATGTCCAATGCGCGACAGGCATCCCCAATGCCCTGAATGGCGCCTACGATCTGGCCCATCACCTGTGGATTTTGCGGGTTGCCGAAATTCAGACAGTCGGTCACCGCCAGTGGCTCGGCACCGACGGCGCACAGATTGCGGAATGCTTCGGCAACGGCCTGCGCGCCCCCGGTCACAGCGTCTGCCGCCACATATCGCGGTGTGACATCCGTGGTGATCGCCAGCCCTTTGGTGGTGCCATGAATACGCACCACGCCCGCATCACCGCCCGGACGCTGGATCGTATCAGCCATAACCATGTGGTCATATTGTTCCCAGATCCAGCGACGCGAACACAGATCGGGCGAACCCATCAGGTGCAACAGCGCCTGACCGGGATCAACTTTTTTATCAAAGGCTGCAATCGCTGGCGGCAGCGGGGGTGTCTCATAGGGGCGATTATATAATGGTGCTTCATCAGCCAGCGCCCCCAGCGGCAGATCGCAGTCGATCCGGCCCTGATGGCGCAGGACAATCCGGCCCGTATCCGTCGTCTTGCCGATTATGGCGAAATCCAGTCCCCATTTTTCAAACACGGCGCGGGCACGATCCGCGCGCCGTGGGTCAAGGATCATCAGCATCCGCTCCTGGCTTTCCGATAACATCAGTTCATATGATGTCATGCCAGCTTCGCGGGTTGGTACCTTGTCCAGATCAAGCTCGATGCCAAGGCCGCCTTTGGCGGCCATTTCAACCGACGATGAGGTGAGCCCCGCAGCCCCCATGTCCTGAATCGATAGGATCGCATCTTCGGCCATCAGTTCAAGGCAGGCTTCCAGCAACAGCTTTTCGGTAAACGGATCGCCAACTTGAACAGTCGGGCGTTTTTCGTCGGTCCCTTCGCCAAAGACGTTGGACGCCATGGTCGCGCCATGAATACCGTCGCGCCCTGTTTTCGATCCCACATAGACCACCGGATTGCCGATACCGGTAGCAGCAGATGTAAATATACGGTCAGTCTGAACAATGCCCACAGTCATCGCATTGACCAGGCAATTGCCATTATAGGAGGCGTGAAAATTTGTCTCGCCGCCAATCGTTGGCACGCCGATGCAGTTGCCATAACCGCCAATGCCCGCGACCACACCGGCTACCAGATGCCGGGTCCTGGGATGATCCGGTGCCCCAAAGCGCAGTGCGTTCATATTGGCAACGGGACGTGCGCCCATTGTGAATACGTCACGCAAAATCCCACCGACACCGGTTGCTGCCCCCTGAAACGGTTCGATATAGGATGGATGATTGTGGCTTTCCATTTTAAAGACCACAGCCTGACCGTCGCCAATATCCACAACACCGGCATTCTCGCCCGGTCCGTGAATGACTTTTGGCCCGGTTGTCGGTAGTGTTTTCAGCCAGACTTTTGAGGATTTATAGCTGCAATGTTCGTTCCATGCGGCCGAGAACAGACCCAGCTCGGTGAAATTCGGTTTGCGTCCGATCAGCTCGATTACGCGTGCATATTCCGCCAGCGTTAGCCCGTGTTCGGCAACGATGTCGTCGGTGACTTGTATGTCGTTGGGGTTCACGCGAATGCTTCCATCAGACTGTTGAACATGGGCCTTCCATCCGTTCCCCCCTGAATCGGATCGATCAGTCTTTCAGGGTGCGGCATCAGGCCCAGTATCCGACGATTGGCGGATAATACACCGGCGATGGATCTGGCCGATCCGTTAGGGTTCGCGGTGTCAGCGATATTACCTTCAGGATCAGTATAGCGGAATGCGATACGGCCTTCCGCTTCCAGCTTATCCAGTGTCCTTTCATCGGCGGTGTAATTACCATCGTGATGAGCAACGGGAATACGGATCACCGCGTCAGACCCATACGACCTGGTATAGATCGTATCTGCTGCATCCACTTTCAGCCAGACATCGCGGCAGATGAATTTCAATCCCGCGTTGCGCATCAGTCCGCCGGGCAAAAGCCCTGCTTCCGTCAGGATCTGGAAACCGTTGCAGATCCCTAAAACGGCGCATCCCGCTTCCGCCCGGGATTTGACCGCACGCATGACCGGGGCCTGTGCCGCAATGGCGCCGGATCGCAGATAATCGCCGTGGGAAAACCCGCCCGGCAGAACAATCAGGTCAAGACCCTCGGGCAGGTCCTGATCCTTGTGCCAGACCATATGTGGCTGCATCCCGCAAATCTTGGCCAATGCGTCGGCAATGTCGCGATCGCAATTGGAACCGGGAAAGACAATGACAGCGGCTTTCATTGATCGCCCTTTGATGCCTGCGGCCAGCAATGGGCCCAACGGAATCACCTGCAATTCAGAGATTGGGTTCTAGCCTGCCTTGGCGCTTTTGGCGAGCCGGGGCTTTCCCGGCGCAAAGATTTATTTGCTGGAAAGGCTGACGCTGGCCAGCCGGGCCGTCTGGGGCAGTTCAGCCTTGGCGGTTAGTACCTGCGCCATAAGACCGCGGAATTCAGCCAGCATTTTTCCATCGAGATGACGGCCTGATGGCAAAGCAACTTTTGCCGGGTTCACCTGTGCGTCATCCACGATCACTTCATAATGAAGGTGTGGACCGGTGGCGAGACCCGAGGCACCCACATAACCGATGATCTGACCCTGGCGGACGAAATGTCCGGGCTTAATGCCCGGTGCCAGACGTGACATATGGCCATATGCGGTCTCGATACTGTCATCATGAGAAAGCTTGATATAAAGGCCATAGCCCGCGTGACGCCCGGCTGCTTCGACACGGCCAGCACCGGCGGCCTGAATCGGCGTACCGGTGGGGGCTGCGAAATCGACGCCGCGATGCATGCGCGTGTAACCCAGAATCGGATGATTGCGCATGCCAAAGGTTGAAGTCAGGCGCGCACCGTCAATTGGTGTGCGTTTAAGCGCGCGCTGCATCGATGCGCCCTTGGAATCATAATAATCAGTGTCCGCCGTATCCGATGGGGTGTAGCGGTATAATTCAAGTTTGCGCCCAGACAGCGTCATGGATGCATAGGTGATATCGCCTTCCTTGACCGCTTTGCCCTGTTCGTCAAACTGGCGGTCAAACATCACCTCATAACTGTCGCCATCCTGAATTTCGCGCTGGAAGTCCACGTCATAACTGAAGATGCGGATCATTTCGAAAATGATCTTCACCGGTAGCCCGGCGGCACTGGCCGATTCAAACAGGCTGCCATGAATGATGCCGGACTGCACCACACCCTGTGCGCGCAGGGGGGCCACCAGTTCCTTGACTTCAAAGGCACCGTCCATCCGCTGATTGGCTTCCACCTTGCGGTCAACATCGGAACGCAGCGACAGATTAATCAGGCGCTGTCGGGCCTGCGTGCCGGCCGACTGCATGTTGCCCGCACCTTCGGTATCCAGATTTACCAGGGTCAGGCGAACATCCTGTCCGACCTTGAGGCGGCGGGGATCAAAATGTTGGGACAAGGCCGCAACGGCGTCTTCTGCCTCGTCCTTTTCAAGACCCGCCCGGCGTAAGAGCGATGACAGTGTATCACCGGCGCGTGCCACAAGGGTGCGACTGGTCTGGTTGTCGCCAGCGGGGCGCGGCTGATGGCTAGGTGCTTCAACCGGCAGAAGGTCGGCCAGCGTCGGCTGAACTTTCCTGGCATCGGCTCCCGAAGGCAGAATGCCGGGCGCCAGCAGGTCAAGCCCGGCAAGGCCCGCACAGGCCCAAAGGGCAAAGCCGATGATGAGACGTTTGGGAACACCGGGCAGGCGGCGTCCTGACAGCAGGTGGTGCGTGGTAGATGCGACAGTTGATGAAACGGTCAGCGATTGCCCCGGCAATGCGTTCCTGTTGATTTCAACTACTACCGATTCAGCGCCGCTGACCGGCGTCTGCGCTGCCCCAGATCCCATCAAACCCCCAAGCACGGCCCAGAACGGACATTCACTTTTTGTAATATTCTTTCAAGTGACGCGCGAAGTTGCCTGCGTCAAAGGGGCGCTGTCAACCCTGGAATGGTTAATTCACCGGTTTACATGGGTCAAAAGCCGCTTATTTGGGCACTAGTTCGCGCAAATGGCGATTTGCTACCGCCAATTGAGCGAGTCCCGCACCATTTAATTCAACTTCGGATACAAGTTGAATTAATGGAGCAATAAAAGATTGTTTTAATGCAAGCCATTCGTTGACGGCCTGTTCCGGTCCCCCATTGGCCAGTGGGATGATTGCCAGGGTCAAGTCTCTGAGGTGGCCTGCCAGATCGTCAACAATTGCCCGCAAGGCCAGTCGCGTCCATTGATCGGCCGGATGAATGATCTCGGCAGCCCGACTAAGCCGGTCAATCCCAAGTGCGCGCCCCAGCGACTGATGGATGGCTGCTATCGGGCCGGTTTCCATGTTACTGGTCGTGGCAATATCCACAATGTCGCCAGCTGCCGCCAGATCGCTCAGGCTCTGAACGGCAAGGGCCAAACCACGATCACACCCGCCATCGATCCAGCCCTGGGTATCCTCACGCGCGATGGCCTGTTTGCGTGCAGCTTCAGAAATCGCACGTATGCCCGGTCCATAGCGACGGATAGCTGCCCCGACATCCAGCGGACGCAGACCTGATTGCAGGAACCACAGGGTCTGACGGCGAAGCACCTCGCGCAGCACCGCGTACATGTGCAGCTGGATTTCAGTCGACACCTGATTGTCTAGCGCATCGATCGCGCTCCAGATCGGATCTATGCCAAACACGTCATGGGCAATGCGAAAGCCCCGGGCGATATCGGCAAAGCCCATACCCATCTCGTCGGCAATGCCCGCTACAAAGGTCGGCCCACCCTTATTGACGATTTCATTGGATAAGACAGTTGCAATGATTTCACGCCGCAGTCCGTGGGCGCGGATTTCATTGCCATAGCGTTCGGCCAATACTTTTGGAAAATACCCCAGCAGTTCTGCTTCAAGTTCGACGGCATCCGGCAGGTCCGACTGTATGATTTCGTCAAACAGGTGCAGCTTGGCATAGGCCATCAGCACAGCAAGCTCGGGCCTGCTTAATCCCCGTCCGGCGTCGCGCATTGCCTTGATCGCATTATCGTCGGGCAGCGCCTCTAAGGCCCTGTCAAGACGGCCCAGCCGTTCCAGCCGCCGCATGTAACTAGACTGACGCTCGGTCGGTGACGCACCGCGCAATTCGGCCAGGCTCAATGCCAGCCCCTGAAGATAATTGTCACGTAATACCAGTTCCGCAACTTCATCAGTCATCTGGACCAACAGACTGTCGCGCTGCTTCAACGTTATGTCGCCAGCGCGCATAACCCCTTCAAGCAGGATCTTTATATTTACTTCATGATCTGAACAATCGACCCCAGCGGAATTGTCGATGGCATCGGTATTGATACGTCCTCCCCTGGTCGCAAATTCGATCCGGCCGCGCTGGGTACAGCCCAGATTCGCCCCTTCACCAATTACTTTCGCCCTGATGTCCTTGGCATCGACCCGCAGGCTGTCGGTCGCACGGTCACCAACTTCTGCATGTCGTTCGGCAGACGATTTGACATACGTGCCAATGCCGCCAAACCATAATAAATCCGTCTCTGCAGTCAGCAGCGCGCGGATAATTTCGGCAGGCGTGGCTTGTTCTCCGGCAAGGCCGGTGATTTGCGCCAGCGCCGTATTCAGTGGGATGGCTTTGAGACTGCGCGGATATATTCCACCACCTGTTGATATCAGCGCCTTGTCATAGTCATCCCAGGATGAACGCGGCAGATCGAATAGTCGTTTGCGTTCAGCATAGCTGATCGCTGGATCAGGGTCAGGATCGAAAAAAATGTGGCGATGGTCAAATGCTGCGATCAGGCGGGTTGCCTTTGAAAGCAGCATACCATTGCCGAACACATCACCAGACATGTCACCCACACCAATGACGCTGAATGGCTGACTTTGAATATCCCGGCCCATTTCGCGAAAATGTCGCTTCACGGCTTCCCATGCGCCGCGTGCGGTAATTGCCATCTTCTTATGGTCGTAGCCCGCCGAGCCGCCGGATGCAAAGGCATCGCCCAGCCAGAAACGGTGTTCCATGCTCAGTGCATTGGCGAAGTCTGAAAATGTGGCTGTTCCCTTATCCGCGGCGACGACCAGATAGGGGTCGTCTGAATCTAGCCTGCGGGTGTTTTCCGGCGGTACAATCATGTCGCCGACACGATTGTCGGTCAGTTCCAGCAGGCTTGAGACAAACAGTCGATAGCTGGCGACACCTTCGGCCTGAATGGCATCGCGTCCTTCGGTCGGAAGGCGCTTGGGAAAGAATCCGCCCTTGGCGCCAACCGGAACAATCACCGCATTCTTAACCTGCTGGGCCTTCATCAGGCCCAATACTTCAGTGCGAAAATCCTCGCGTCGATCTGACCAGCGCAAGCCACCGCGTGCAACCGGACCACCGCGTAAATGGACACCTTCAACGCGCGGCGAATAGACAAAAATTTCCACATGGGGATGCGGTCGCGGCAGATCATCAATACGTCCGGAGTCCAGTTTGAAAGACAGGGTCGGGCGATATGAGCCATCAGCCTGACGTTGATAATAGTTTGTGCGCAGCATCGCCATGATGACGTTGCGATAGCGTCTGACGATTCGGTCTTCGTCCAGTGATGCGACTTTGGCCAGCGCCTCATCGATTTCAGCATCCAGCCGCGCGAAATCTGAATCGCGCTGTTCGCAGGCGCGTTGGGGATCGAACCGGGATTCGAACAATTGAACCAGAAGGTCCGACAGCAGAAACTGGCTGGCCATAGTGTCGGCCATATAGGCCAGCGAATAGGCTATGCCAGCCTGGCGCAGATATTTGGCGATCGCGCGCAAAAGCGTGATCTGGCGCCAGTCCAGGGCCGAGCGCATGACCAGCCGGTTGAAACCATCGCTTTCCATTTCCCCGGTAAAAACGCGGGTGAATGCGTGTTCGAAACTGGCCTTGGACCGATCAAGATCAAAGGTGCGTCCGTCAGCCGATGCCACTTCAAAATCATGGATCCAAAGTGTGGGCTCATTCGGCGGCTTTACGGCATAAGGTTCCTCGGCAATGACTTTCAGGCCCAGATCTTCGAGTTCCGGCAGACAATCGGAAAGGGCGACCGGATCACCCCGGCGAAAAAGTTTGAACCGCGCTGTGTTTTCGGGATCGCCCAGGCGGCAATATAGGTCAACTGTTATCGCACCATCGCCGATTTCAGCAATACGCGTATCCAGTGCCTCGATCTTGGCGATATCAGCCAGTGCATGCTGCGGCAGGACCTGGGCGCGATAGGCAATGGAAAAGGCTGAACCAAATCGGATCAGGCGGGCATTGCCCTGTGCTTCGCCGTAAACCTCACGCAGGGCCTCGCCCAATTCGTCACGCCAGGTGCGCACGATCCGCCGCAGCTTTTCTTCCAGCCGATCCAGATCAATGGCTGATATCTTTCCCGGTGTCGTGCGGATGATGAAATGAACCCTGACAAGCGGGCTTTCGCCGAAACTGGGAAAATATCCGGCAACCGCGCCGGAAAATGCCTCGGCCAGCATGTCGCCAACCTTGATCCGCATTGCGGTGTCATAGCGTTCCCGCGGCACATACACCAGTGCTGACACATAACGCTCAAACCGGTCGTGACGCAGAAAGATTTTCGACCGCGGACGCTGTTCAAGCCTCAGTATCCCAAGTGCGGTGCTAAGCAGTTCCGGTGTATCAAGCTGAAACAGTTCGTCGCGCGGATAGCCTTCAAGGATATGGACCAGTGCCTTGCCATTGTGGCTGGCCGGGGCAAAGCCCGCGCCTTCAATCACACCGTTCACGCGGCGACGAAGTATGGGCACATCGAAGGGTGATCGATTGTAAGCGCTGGATGTAAACAGTCCCACAAATCGACGCTCGCCAATGACGCTGCCATCGGCTGCAAATCGTTTGACACCGATATAGTCCATATGGACCGTGCGATGAACTGTTGACCGGTGGTTGGCCTTGGTGATGATCAGCGGATCGGGGCTTTTCAGGAATGCGCGGATTTCGTCTGAATAGGGATCCTGATCCTGACTTCGGCGCAC
Organism: uncultured bacterium; assembly: GCA_903884125.1. Classification (GTDB taxonomy): domain Bacteria; phylum Pseudomonadota; class Alphaproteobacteria; order CAISDR01; family CAISDR01; genus CAISDR01. The sequence goes on along the minus strand of CAISDR010000237.1, from coordinate 4,276 downwards.
GATGCGGATTGTCGGATCGCGCAATACCCCAAGTCCCGATGCACTGTCTGGCTCCAGATCACCGCTATGGGTGGAATCTGATGGTATGTGGTCGCGGAAACCCAAAAACGTAAAATGATTATCCGCAGTCCAGTCAAGAAAATCGACCACTTCCGCCAGGTCCACGTCGGGGATCGGGGGTTTTTGGGCCAGCAGATCATCACGGGCAGCAGCGAATTGGGCCAGCATCGCCTTCCAGTCACCAACGGCTGCGCGGACATCGGATAATGTCCTGGTCAATCTGGCTTCTATTTCCAACAGCTTGGCTGCGTCAATCTGCTGGTCAAATTCAATATGCATCCAGCTTTCGCGCAGCGCCTCCTTTGCACCGCTTGCCCGCATCCCGCTACTATCGCGATGCGTCAGGGCAATGGGATGGGCGAACAGATGAACTTCCAAATCAAGCCCGGCAAAACAGCCAGCGACAGAATCGACCAGAAATGGCATATCATCTGTAATGATTTGTGCCACCGAATGCCCGATGGCCCATCCATGTTCTGAAAGCTTGGGATTGAACACCTTGACCCGCTGGGTGCCTGGCGCACGCTGGTCGCCAAACCGCCACAAAGACATGGCCGCACCGATCAGCGCGTCAGTTGACCGTGACAAAATATCCTCAGGTTCCAACTGTGCAAAAAAGGCATTAAGGAATGGGCTCGCCTGATCACCGATCTGTTGTTGCAAACGTTGGCGAATATCAACCAGGCGTTCGGTGGCCTTTTCCTCATTTGCCGAAACAACGTTTGATGATGTGGCACCGGGCGAGATGGTCATTGGGAGGCTCCCTTGGCCGGAAATATTATATTTGTAGTCCGGACCCTCGCACGAATTTCCACGACCTGAAAGCCCCCCAAGACTTTCCCCAAACCATTGGCTAGAGTGCGAGTCGTATCAAGACGCGCGGGCATTATGGCATCTGGAAAATCTCTCGCATTGGAAATGGTTGGTGCTGCCGAAGGGCAGGGGCGCGAGATATTGTCGAAATGGACCGCGCTGGCGCGCGCACCATCAAGCTATGGCCAGATCCGCGAATTTATCGAAGATATTGATGCCTATTCGAGTTTTATTGACCTGACCGAGGCTAAGATCAACGAAACAAAACCTGATCGGACAGAAGAAATTCTGGCCTATCTGAGCCAGTTGCGTGTCCAGCTTCTCAATCAGAAACTGTCGATTCTTAAAGATTTCATGACCGGGCTGATCGGGAATGCGCGTCCTATGCCCATGGGCGGCAAGGGATTTTTTACCGGCCTTCGCAATTGGGTAAAGCAGATGAGATCCATGAATAATGAAGCAATCAGGGAACTGGGCGCAGGGCCGCTGGATGCCGGGGTAATTACGGTCCTGGACGCTTTGATCAAACAGGCAGTCCATGCATCGCGGGATTTTGAAACGCTGGACCGGAAATCATCCGCAGGATCAGGTGCCGGGCGTGCCCGCACGATGTCAGATGCAGACCGGCGAATGCTGTCTTTGCCGGGTACACCAATCCGCCGTTGATCACGGCCAATTCGCATTTGTGGTTCGGGCAATAATCGCCTCTGCAATACCGGGCGCACTTGCTACCATCGAGCCGATTTTCGGATCAGCCTTGTTATAGGCTGGCGTTTGACCCGTATGCGTGAACAGACCACCGCCCGCTTCGGTCAAAATCACATGCGCCGCCGCCAGATCCCATTCATTGGTTGGTGACAGCGTAATGGCGGCATCAAAATCACCTCGTGCAACAAGAGCGATGCGATAGGCAATGGATGATCTGTTTTCAATATGCATTTTTGGCCAGGGATTGGACCATGAGTCATGGGTGATCATGCCCTTGGCCGCCAGAAGGCGGGCGTTTTCCAGATCGCAGGTTTGTGATACCCGGATCGGCTGGCCATTAAGGTGCGCCCCGCGCCCCGATGCCGCTGCAAAAAAGAAATCATGGGCTGGTGCAAATACGACGCCCAATGTTGGTTGCCCATCCTGAACCAGCGCTGCACAGACGGTAAAATCCGCGTCCCCTTTTACAAAAGCGCGGGTGCCGTCAATCGGATCGACAATCCACACTCTGCGGCACTGGATCCGTCCCTCGCTTTGTGCGCTTTCTTCCGACAGCCAGCCGTAATCGGGTCGGGCCGTGGTTAGAATATCACGCAATAGCGCATCGACTGCCAGATCCGCATTTGAAACCGGATCGCCCCTGGATTTCTCACGTATGTCCAACGGTCCGCGAAAAAACTGCATGGCCAGTGCCCCGGCCTTTGCGACCGCATCCAGCAGCAAGGTGTGATCAACAGCAAGTTCGGCGCGGTCGGTTATGGGATCAACTACCGGCAATGGTCAGTCCGTCGATTCGAATGCTCGGCGCGTTTGTGCCGCCCTTGAATTCCAGATCGGATGCAGGTTCGATGCGGGCAAACATATCGATCAGATTTCCGGCGATTGTTATTTCGCTGACCGGATAGGCAAGTACACCCTTTTCGATCCAGAATCCCGAGCAACCACGCGAGTAATCGCCTGTCACGCCATTGACGCCAAAGCCGATCAGGTCGGTGATCAGCAGACCATTGTCAATTTCCCCAATCAGTTGATCCAGCGTCTTTGCTCCCGGTTCCAGGTGCAGGTTGGTTGTGGACGGTCCGGGCGGGCCGCCGGTGCCGCGTGCTGCATGCCCGGATGATCGCAGTCCCAGCTGGCGGGCGCTGGCGCTGTCCAACAGCCATGTTGTCAGATGACCATTTTCAATCAGCGCCTGACGGCGATTGGCAACCCCTTCACCATCAAACGGTCGTGAAGCCAGACCACGCAGGCGGTGCGGATCATCAATGACCTGGATGCCCACCGGAAAAATCTGTTCACCAAGCTTGTCCTTCAGAAAGGAACTGCCGCGTGCAACTGATGTTCCTGAAATCGCACCGGCCAGATGACCCAGCAAGGACGACGATACCCGGCGTTCGAAAATGACCGGTACGGACTGGGTTTTTACCTTGCGCGGGTTCAGCCGTTCTACGGCGCGCGATCCGGCCCGCTGTCCAATTTCTTTCGGCGTTTTAAGGTCAGCAAGATAGCGCGTGGAATGATAATCACCATCGCGCTCCATCGCTGTTCCTTCGCCCGCCAGAACGGCGCACGACAGCGCATGGCTGCTCGTGCGATAAGTGCCGGTAAACCCGTCTGATGTGGCCAGCGCCATTTCACTGGCCCCGTAATAGGCACTGCCGCCTTCGGAATTGGTCACGCCTTTTACGCCGAGCGCCATGGCTTCAACCTCAAGGGCTGCTTCGCGCAAGGCCATGCTGGTTGGCTCTGTCGGGTCAAACAGGTCGAGATCAGGTGGAACCTTTTGCAGCATTGTCGGATCGGCCAGACCGCAATAGGGGTCTTCGGGTGCAGCCTTAGCCATTGCGACCACACGCGCCACCAGTTGATCCAGCGCATCGGCCGACCAGTCATTGGACGATGCCATTGCCTGTTTCTGGCCGATCATCACGCGTAGCCCAAGGTCGTGTCCCTCGGAACGTTCAATATCCTCAAGCTGACCCATGCGCACACTGGCGGTGATGCCCGAGGCCGATACGATCAGCGCATCCGCAGCCTGAGCGCCAGATGCCTTTGCCCGGCGGACCAAATCGACGGCAAGTTCCAGACCTTTTGACATTTCAGCTCCGCAATCATCCAGGATCAGGACCTTATAGCCGCCCGGACGCTGACATGCGACCCCCTCTTGAGTCCGACCCCATTCCCGTCCCATTATCCGGTCAATTCCATTCATTAACGAGTTCTGTCATGAAGCTGCTTTATTCCACAACTTCACCCTTTGCCCGCAAAGTTCGGGTCTTTCTGATTGAAGCGGGTCTGGCCGACCGCGTGGCCGTTGAAACCGTTTCTGCAGTTCCGACCGCGCCTGCCCCGGCGTTTGCGGCCAAAAATCCCCTGGCAAAGATTCCAACGCTGGTGCTGGCCTCGGGCGAGTCGCTCTATGATTCGCGGGTGATCGTGGAATTTCTGGATTCCATGCACACCGGCACACCGCTTTTTCCCATTCCGGGGCCGGCGCGCTGGACCGCCTTACGCAGGCAGGCGCTGGCAGACGGGGCTTTGGATGCTGCGGTGCTTGTTCGATATGAAGGGTTTATCCGGCCAAAGGAATTTGCATGGCCAGAATGGGTTGATGGTCAGATGGCCAAAGTCCGCCGCGCGCTGGATGTACTGGAAGGCGAGGCGGATAGTCTGACGGGTCAGGTGACGATCGGTG
>CAISDR010000236.1 GCA_903884125.1 uncultured bacterium | reverse complement strand
TAAAATTTAGTCAAACATTTGAATCCCTTATAAATAGTTCATCTTTGATTTTGATACTGTTTAATGTTTTGACTTTAAATGACCTAACAACACTTGTATTTCGGATGGAAGCTGTAATCCCGGATAAAAGTTAATGCTGTTTGGTATTAACCGAATACTGACTAAATCAGCATCGCCCCTTCGATCTGTAGCAGTTTGAATTTGGTAATCAGGCCGCCGCCGCCAGAAAAGCCGCCGCTTTTACCTTCTGCTGCCATGACCCGGTGACAGGGAACGATGATCGGGAAGGGATTTTTGGCCATGGCAATGCCTACAGCTCTTGCCGCCCCCGGATCGCCGACCTCGTTCGCCAGTTCCCCATAAGTGGTCACAAATCCCGGTTTTACCTGCCGCAACCGGGCATACACCGCCTGCGCAAAGGGGGCGATGCCGGTCATATCCAGATTGATGAACGCCAGATCCCCCCTGCCCGTTGCCATCAATGTCGTGATGGCCGAAATCGCTTCGGCCACCTGGCCTTGCGGCACCTGTTGTCTGGCACGGGGAAAACGCATCAGCAGGCGCGATACGGTCTCGTCCAGATCGGCCTCAGGCAATTGCAAACCAGCGATCCCCGATGGGCCATAGGCCAGGGCACAGGTCCCCAGCGCCGTCTCGAACAGCGTATGACTTAAGACTTTTTCAATGGTCAAATTCAAGGGTGCGACTCATCGGGGCCTAGTTTTTCTATTGGGGCTGGTGATTACCCGATTTGCAAGCCGGAGCCTTGGGTGCTACCAGATAGTGACACATGTTTTGCGCCAAATTGCTGGAGCCTGCTTTGACCCATTTGCTGAACGATGACGACGACGCCCCCGAAAAAGACAAGGATGCCGATGCGGCAAAGCCATCGACCCCATCCATCGGTGCCAATTTATTCAAATCGCGCACGATCCTTATTTTTGGCGATATCAAGGACAAGGTGGCCGAGGCTGTAACCGCCCAGTTGCTGGCCATGGCCTATGAGAATGACGATCCGATCAAGATCATGATCTCAAGCCCCGGTGGCCATGTGGAATCAGGCGATGTCATCCATGACATGATCCGATTCGTGAAGCCGGATGTGAAGATCATCGGCACCGGCTGGGTGGCCTCGGCCGCTGCCCATATCTTTCTGGGCGCCAAAAAAGAACACCGCTATTGCCTGCCAAATACCCGCTTCATGATGCATCAGCCATGGGGCGGTGTCGGCGGCAAGGTCAGCGACATCGACATCGAAGCGCGTGAAATCCTGAAAATGCGCGAGCGCATCAATCAGGAGATTGCCACCGAGACCGGCCAGCCCATTGAGCGGGTGCGCAAGGACACCGACCGCAATTTCTGGCTGAGCCCGGAAGAAGCGAAAGCCTATGGCTTTGTCACCCATATCATCGGGTCGATTGCCGAGCTGGATAAGGCGTAATAGCCGGGACCGTTACGGTGTCATTTGAATGGTTAGGTTTAACCGGCATCACCTTTTGACGGATTGGTGATCCGAGGCCGTTTCATGATGATTTGCCGTCGGGTATCGATGCGCCAAACGCGGTCCGCCATGGCTGTTGCGCCTCGCCCTGGTGATGGAGTACGGCGAGACCGTTAGCGAAGCTTTGGCTGGCGGGAAATATCCCTCCACCAGCGAGACGAACCGCGACGCTTTGCTTGCAGTTAACCTGCCGATTGGACTAATTCATTTAAATATTGGCTTTATTAAAAGGATTGGTGATCCGCAATTGCCCAAGAATGATTTGCCCATCCTGCATATCCTCGCTGAATATCTCGCT
>CAISDR010000235.1 GCA_903884125.1 uncultured bacterium | reverse complement strand
TCGATCGTTTCCAGGGGGGCATTATGAATAGCCGTTCGCTGAAATACCCGCTTTCCATTGCGCTCTTGGCATCGTCGGCCTTGATCAGGCCGGCAAGCGCAGGCACGTGCGAAAGCCTGGCAAACATCAAGCTTGCCGATTCCACTATCACTGCCGCCCAGTCGGTTCCGGCGGGAACCTATAAGGCGGTCGATGGTAAGGACTACGTTAATCTGCCGGCCTTCTGCCGCGTGGCGGTGGTCTCCCATCCTTCGAGTGATTCCAATATTCAATACGAAGTCTGGTTACCGGAAGTCTGGAACGGCAAATTCATTGCCCACGGCAATGGTGGCTTCGCGGGAGCGATTAGTTTTGGGCCCATGGCCGAAACGCTCCGAACGGGCTACGCAAGCGCCTCCACCGACACGGGCCATACCGGCGGCGACGGAACCTTTGCTCTGGGCCATCCCGAAAAGATCATCGACTTTGGCTACCGCGCGGAACACATCTTGGCGCAACAGGGCCAGTCTCTAGTGCAAGCGTTCTATATCAAAAGGCCAGCACATAGCTATTTCACCGGATGTTCCGGCGGCGGTCGCCAGGCGCTGGTCGAGGCACAACGCTTTCCGGAAGATTACGACGGCATCATTGCCGGCGATCCAGCCTACAACTGGACCAATCACTATGTCGGCGCGCATCTGTGGTTGGGCTCGGCTCTCTACGAATCTGGCCCCAACACTGCACTTCCAAACAGCGTCGGCGCCATCATTGGTAAAGCCGTCAATGAAGCGTGCGATGCGCAAGATGGACTGCGGGACGGCATTCTCACTGATCCCCGGCGTTGCAAATTTAACCCTTCGCAGCTGTTGTGCAAAAGCGGACAAGACCCGAACAGCTGCCTGACACCGGCGCAACTGGCCGTAGTTAGGAAATATTACAGTGGGCCCAACAAGGCGGTTTATGGGGGTTACTATCCCAACTTCGATCCCGGCGCCGAAGGCTCAAACTGGCCGAACCTGCTCTCCAGCTCCGATCCTTACGGCGGTATCCATGGCACACTCGGATTCCCGTTCTTCAAGTATTTTGTGTTCGACGACGCCAACTGGGACTTCCACACCTGGAAGTGGGGCAAGGCGAGCGCGGATTTTGTTGACAACAAACAGGTCGTGCCCGGGCAGACCCTCAAAAGTGTGCTAAACACAGGACCCGACCTTGCGAAATTCAGAGCGCGCGGCGGCAAACTGATCCACTACCACGGCTTTGATGACCCAGATATTCCGGCGCGCAATTCGATCAACTATCATGACGCTGTTGTTGCGGCCGAAGCAAAATCAAGCGGCGCCGCCAAAGCCGAGGACGCAACCCAGAGCTACTATCGTCTTTTCATGGTTCCTGCTATGGGGCATTGCCAGGGTGGACCGGGACCCAATGTATTCGATATGTTGCCCGCGCTTGATAGCTGGGTCAACAAGGGTATCGCGCCAGCGGAAGTTGTCGCGACCAAGTATATTGACAATAAGCGAGGCGGTGCTGTTCAGATGACACGTCCGCTTTGTCCCTATCCGCAGGAAGCACGCTATAAGGGAACCGGCAACACCAACGTCGCTGACAACTTTAGCTGTGCGGATCCCAGAAGGTGATAGCCCTGCGCCCGTATTTAGGATTTGAACGCGGGTGCAAATTTATCGAGTAAAATTACGTGGACCAACAGCAGCTCAGTCTTTCTTAGAGTCGCGGACCAGGACTCGCTGAGTAATACCTCAGATAAGGCATGCT
>CAISDR010000234.1 GCA_903884125.1 uncultured bacterium | reverse complement strand
TCAACTCTGTCCTATCTGGCTTAAGTTCAATATCGAACTGCCGATCACCCTTAATTGTGATTTCGATATTATCCCCCGCCTTTATCGCCAGAGCATCGACGACCGCCGCAGGCAGTCTGACAGCAAGACTGTTTCCCCATTTTGCGACCAACATGGCAACCTCATGGATATACATTTATCAAAATGTATATCCTAACTTCGGATCAATAAAAAGTCCTTACCGAGCCAGAATCTGTATGGCTTTGGCAGCGGCCTTTTCATTTGCCTGAAAGGTCCTGAGAGCCGATAGAAGGCCCATTTTCATATCGGCTTCCTGGCCATCGGCCAGCCGTTTGATCTGTTCGCAAAACCAGGCCTGCTGGCCAAAGCCATTGATCATCTTGATCATCTGAAACGGACTTTGCGGCCCCAATACCCGCCAGCGGCCCAACCGCAATGCCTTTTCCATGCGCGGGGTTTCGGTCATGACACCGGTCAGCATCTGTTCGGCCAAATCGGTCGCCACACAATAGGGTCGCGCCAGTCCGATCAGATCGCAGGCATTCTCCTGCAATGCTGAATCCATGGCGGCACGGGTTCTGAACCCGCCTGTCACCAGCAGCGGGATCGGACAGATTTTTCTGATCTGCCGGGCATAATCCAGAAAATAGGCTTCGCGACGGGTGGTGGATGCGGTCAGCGGGTCATCATGTTTGCGTGAATCGCCTGCCATATCGAACATTTTTGGCTGCTCGTATGAACCGCCGGATATTTCCAGCAGGTCGATCCCCTCTTCCACCAGCCAGCCCACGACCCTGGTACAGTCTTCCGCACTGAACCCGCCCTTCTGGAAATCTGCCGAGTTCAATTTGACTGATACAGGAAACGCGCTGCCCACTTTTGATCGCACATTACGCACGATATCCAGCAACAGCTTTGCACGCGCCTTCAGATTCCCGCCATATTGGTCCTGACGGATATTGGTCAGTGGCGACAGGAACTGGCTTAACAGATAGCCATGGGCCGCATGGATCTGCACCCCGGTAAACCCGGTCTCGCGCGCAATCCGGGCGACAAACCCAAACCGGTCGATAATGTCTTCGATTTCAGGTTCTTTGAGCGCACGTGGCTGGGCGAACATGCCTGACAGCTTCAACTCCACATCAGAAGCGGATACCGGCGCCCGGGTCACAAATTTCGGGGTCTGACGGCCGGGATGATTGATCTGCATCCAGAGCTGGGTGTTATTCGTGGTCCCGGCTTTGGCCCAGGCCTCAAGCTGGCGCACGCCCAGCCTGTCCTCGATCGCCACATTCCCCGGTCTTTCCAGATGACGGCGATCAACCATCACATTGCCGGTCAGCAGCAGTCCGGTTCCGCCATCGGCCCAGCGGGCATACAGCCGTGCATGACGATCCGTGGCGCGCAGGTAGGGGTCAGCAAGCCCCTCGGTCATGGATGCTTTTGCCAGCCGGTTCTTGATGGCCACGCCACAGGGCAGTGTTAACGGCTGATCTAATTTAGACATGCGCGAGCATTCCCCAAACAACGGCTCGTCCGACTCTCTTAAATCCTGCATACCACATGTCGTTGGCGCTTGGGCCGCAAAACACTATAATGGGCGGATTCTCCCGACTGATTTTTGAAAAACCTGTCGATTTCTTAAAGGTTACGTATGGCCCGCTCGTCTGATCTGTTTGCAGCCCCCCTGCCCCCCGATGATACCGGTTATGGTGCCGCC
>CAISDR010000233.1 GCA_903884125.1 uncultured bacterium | reverse complement strand
GGCCTTTCGAGGCCAGAGCAGGTTCCATAGAACGGAATTCAATCGTCATCGTCCACACCTTGGGCCAGGGGCAGAATTGCCCGCTAATGTCAGGGAGAGGGTAGGTCAATTTCAGCGATTCACAATGCGACGCAGTGTTATGTGGCACTTTGCCGCTTAGCGGCACGTTTTAGCCGTGACGGCTTGGCGGTACGCGGGTGCCCTGCCGCAGGCTCCACGTTCTGATCATCATTGCTGCGAACAACGCTGAACCGCAGACCTCCGGTCAGTGGTGTTGCCTCTTCAAGCCGGACGCGGATTCGATCACCCAGGCGGAACCCATCCCGACCCCGTTCGGCAATCAGGGCATGGCGAACGGTATCATGGCGATAATATCCCGGGCCAAGGCTGGATATGGGGATCAGTCCATCAGCACCGGTATCATTTAGTGCGACGAACAGCCCAAATCGGGTAACGCTGGAAATTCGGGCCTGAAAAATCGCCCCGACCTTGTCTGACATAAAGGCGGCCAGAAACCGATCGGTGGATTCGCGTTCTGCGGCCATTGCCCGGCGTTCATGTTGGGATATGACTTCGCCGATACGGGTCAGATCGCCCATTTCCTCGCCGGTCAAACCATCACTGCCAAGATGAAGGGCGCGTATCAGCCCCCTGTGGACCAGAAGATCAGCATATCTGCGAATAGGCGAGGTGAAATGCGCGTATGACATTAACGCCAGCCCGAAATGGCCCAGCCGGTCCGGGCCATAATAGGCCTGTGTCTGGGAACGCAGCACCAGTTCATTGATCATCTGGCGATGGGGACTTTCACGAACCTGTTCCAGAAGCCGGTTAAAAGATGCGGGTTTCAGAACCTCGCCCTGGGCGATTTTAAGGTCCAGCGTTTTCAGGAATGTGCGCAATGCCTCAAGCTTTTCAATGGTCGGTACTTCATGCACGCGGTACAGGCAGGCCATACGCCCCCGTTCAAGTGTTTCGGCAGCCGATACATTGGCCTGAATCATGAACTCCTCGATCAGGCGATGGGCATCCAGTCTTTCGCGCAAGGTTATATTCGCAACCCGGCCATCTGGTGCCAGCTCGACCTTGCGTTCTGGCAGGTCCAGATCAAGTGGCCCGCGCCGGTCGCGTGCTTTTGCAAGGGCTGCATAGGCAATATAGAGCGGCCTGATCACACGTTCCAAAATCGGCGCGGTTTTATCATCCACCTGTCCGTCGATTGCCCGCTGGACCTGCGCATAATGCAGACTAGCCGCACAGCGCATCATCGCCCTTTTGAATTCATGGGATCGTTTCACCCCTTCCGCATCAAAGACCATCCGCACAACCAGACAGGGGCGGGCGTCACCTTCAGTCAGCGAACAAAGGTCAGTCGATAACCGTTCCGGCAACATGGGCACCACACGGTCCGGCAGATAAACGGAATTGCCCCGCCGGAAGGCTTCGTGATCCAGAGCTGATTGTGGTCTTACATAATAGGCAACATCTGCAATCGCGACCCAGATGATGAAACCGTCCGGATTATCCGGATCTGAATCCAATTCCGCGTAAACAGCATCATCATGATCGCGTGCATCCGGTGGATCGATGGTGACCAGCGGCAGATGCTGCAGATCAATTCTGGCGCCTTCAATGCGCGCGGGCTTTGCCTGTTCAGCTTCTTCAATGGCTTCGGGGGGAAAATCAACGGGTATGCCATGGGCATGAACTGCGATCAGGCTGATTGCCCTGGGCGACGTTACATCGACCAGACGCTGGCATACCCGCGCACGTCGGGGGCCAAAGCCACGTTCCGGCAACAATTCAACCAGCACAAGTTCACCCGTTACTGCATCGAGCGAATCCGCAAAGGCAATGGCCAGCTCACCTTTTGCTTTTCGGTCCACCGGCATCACGCAGCCTTCGCGGTCATCGCGCTGGTACACACCCAGAATGCGATGAGCGGATTGTCCCAGTTTGCGGATGATGCGCGCTTCAATCTTGCCTGAATCTGTTGGCGCCAGATGGGCTAAAATGCGATCACCGATACCGGGTACGGCAGATGCATCACGTCCGGGCAGGATCAGCACATTTGATGGGGCAGGCGGGCCTTTGCGGTCGTGCCGGTCATCATTGCGCGCCATCACCAGACGCCCCAATAACTCGCCATCATTATCGCGTTCGATAATATCAACAACGCCGATAGGTGGCAGACGTTCGGTCTGGACATACGCTTTTGAATGACGACGGTTACCCTCGACCGCGCCTTCCTCGGCAAGATTCTGCAACATGTCTTTCAGCGCCAGACGCTGTTCACCCTTGAGGCCAAAAGCGCGCGCGACATCACGGCTCGACAGTCTGCCGGGTTGCTGTTGCAAAAACCTGATCAGCGTTGGCTTGTCCGGCAACTGCCCGAACTTCGGTGCTGCATCCTGATCAGATTGTCCTGGTTCTGTCAGGGCGGCGCGGGCTGATGCCCGCTTGGTCGGCCCGCGCTTGTTTCTGGGCCGGGAGGGTCGTGCCATATCAACGCCGACCGGTGGCCACAGCAGCCTTTTTCACCGGCTTTTTGGCGGGCGCTTTGACGCTCGCTTTTGCGGCGGGCTTTTTGGCAACCGTTTTCGTCGCCGCTGGTTTCTTTGCAGCTGGCGCCTTTGCAGCAGACGGTTTTTTGGCGGCCGGCTTCTTTGCTGCTTTTGCTGGAGCCGCTTTTTCAGTCTTTGGCGCCGCAGTGGCTGGCTTCTTCACGGGCTTTGCTTTGGCTTTAGTCTTGCTCT
>CAISDR010000232.1 GCA_903884125.1 uncultured bacterium | reverse complement strand
GCACATATCGAACTGTTCTTTCGACATGCCGCCACGACGGGCCACATTTGCCACTTCATCCATCAGTTCCGGATCGGACTTGACCCAGCTTTTCTGGGTCTGGAAAAACAGCGCCATATAGCCCATCCGCTTGAGCGGACCAGAACACCGCGCGACCTTGGCCGCGATGAAACCCGGCTTGTTCAGCGGAAAGTCCCGGAAGATCATGCGGACCTTGCCGGTATCGATAAAGTCTTTCTTCACGGTCGGAAAAACCGTCTCATGAAAATGGGCGCAGTGGATGCACGCCAGCGACGAAAACTCGATCACCGTGCAGGTGGCCTTGGGGTCACCCACCACCAGATCGGTGGCACGCGCTTCGTCGGCTGCATAGGCAATCTGGGTCAGCGTCAGGGACGCCAGCCCGGCCAAGGCTGCCAGACGCAAACGTCCGCCTAACGAATCGATATAATGTGACAAAGGACCCCCCAACCCACTAGATGTTGGGGCACTATAAGACGCCATGGTCACCTCCTCAAGTCTGGAATCACGATTTTGTTGCAGTTTGCCGCGTGATAATGGCGGCACCAAGGCGCTGAAACGCGGACTTAAGCGCCGGATTATCTATTCCTTCAAGCCTTTGGGTCAGTTCCTGGGTCTGGGACGGGGTTAGCGGGCGTCTTGCCTCAGCCCGCTTTTCGGCAGGCAGTGGCACCTCGCCCTGAACGATCTTTATGGTTTCAATCAGATCAGACCCCAGAAATGTATTCAAACGGTCCCGGATGCGGGGCAGTTCATGCTGGACCTCAAGGGCTGCGGCCCCCCGACAGCGCAGGGTCAGGGTGCCGCCACCGGCCCCCCGGCGCGAGAGTTTTTCCGGATAGGCGCGCGAAGCCAGCCGCTCGCCCACGATCTCGGGCCAGGCCATCAGAAGGTCCGGCACCGAAAAGCCAAAGCTGCGCGCGGTCTGGGCCATCAGATTGCGCAGTTCCGGCCCCAGGCGTTCACCGGTAAATGGCCGCCGCGCCCGCATGCTCGGCCCTTTGGGCTCTGCGGGTGCTTTGGGTGAGCTGTTTTTGGACTTGGCCATCATTACCACTATATCATGGGCGTCATGGCGACACCTGACCTGAAAAAGACGTTATTGGCCGACCAAAAGGCCGTTCTGGACTGGTATGACCGTAACCGGCGAACCCTGCCCTGGCGCGCCATGCCCGGCCAGCGGGCCGATCCCTATCATGTCTGGCTGTCCGAGATTATGTTGCAGCAGACCACGGTTGCAACCGTCGGCAGCTATTTTATGCGTTTTATCAAATTGTGGCCCGGTGTGACCGATCTGGCGGCGGCAGAGCTGGATTTAGTGCTTGGGGCCTGGGCCGGTCTTGGCTATTACGCCCGTGCGCGCAATCTGCATGCCTGTGCAAAGGTAGTGGTCCGGGATTTTGGCGGCCGATTCCCCGAAGACGAGCAGGCACTGCTGGGCCTGCCGGGGATTGGACCATATACGGCGGCAGCCATCGCAGCGATTGCCTTTGACCGACACGCAAGCCCGGTTGATGGCAATATTGAACGGGTCGTATCCCGGCGCTTTGGTATCACCCAGCCCCTGCCCGGATCAAAACCGGCAATCCGGGCCGCAGCCCGGCTTCTGACGCCGGCTGCCAGACCGGGGGACTTTGCCCAGAGCCTGATGGATCTGGGGGCCAGCCTGTGTTCGGTCAAAAGGCCCCATTGCCCGGCCTGTCCGTTGTCCAGAAACTGTCAGGGTTTTGCGCTTGGCATTGCCGATACCCTGCCTGCCAAGCTGGCCAAGATAGCCCGCCCGGACCGATTTGGCACGGCCTATCTGGCGATCCGCAGGGATGGCGCGGTGTTGTTGCGGCGGCGGCCTGAAAAGGGTCTGCTGGGCGGGATGATGGAAGTGCCATCCACGCCCTGGGCAGATAAGCCTGCCGACAGCGGAAAACCACCGTTCAAGGCCGGGTGGCAGCCGGTCAGCGGACAGGTCGAACATGTGTTCACCCATTTCCGGCTTTTCCTGAAGGTTTATTGCGCGCACGACCTGCCGCAAAAGACCGCCGTGCCCGATGCCGATTGCCAATGGGTCATGCCAGAAGCAATCGGCACGGCGGCCCTGCCGACCGTGATGAGAAAAGTGCTGACGCTGGGCGGTATCAGACCCCTTCGGCCCTGATCTTCTGGCGCAAAAGGTCGATGGGAGCCAGACGGCCGCCACCGGCTTCAAAATGCCAGAAGGTCCAGCCGTTGCACGCGGGCAGGCCCTGGACAATCGCACCGATGCGATGGATCGATCCTGTTGCTTCTGCCGATACGATTGTACCGTCAGCACGCACCTTGGCCCGATGCCTGCGACTTGGATCGCACAAAATCGCACCCGGCTCCAGCATGCGCCGTTCAACCACCGTGGCAAACGGTACACGCGGTGCATCCCGTTTGGTCTGGGGCGGAGCAACCAGTTCTTCGTCCAGGGGCACGACATCGGCGATGCGCGCGCGTGCCACCGCCACATAGTCGGATTCGCGCTCGATGCCGATGAAATGACGGCCAAGACGCTTGGCCACAACACCGGTTGTGCCTGTGCCAAAGAACGGGTCCAGCACCACATCACCGGCCTTGGTCGTGGCGATCAGGATACGATGCAGCAGGGCTTCAGGCTTTTGCGTTGGATGCGCTTTGGAACCTGAATCATCCTTGACCCGTTCGGCACCGGCACAGATCGGAAAAGTCCAGTCCGAACGCAATTGCACATCTTCATTCGCAGCCTTCAGGCTTTCGTAGTTGAATGTATAGCTCTTGGCCTCGGCCGAGCGTGTCGCCCAGATCAGGGTCTCATGGGCATTGGTCAGGCGACGGCCACGGAAATTGGGCATGGGATTGGTCTTGTGCCAGATCACATCATTCAGAATCCAGAAGCCCAGATCCTGAAGCGCGGAACCGACGCGAAAGATATTGTGATATGAGCCGATGACCCAGATCGCCCCATCAGGCTTCAGGATGCGGCGTGCTTCGTTCAGCCAGGCTCGGGTGAATTTGTCATAGGCTTCAAATGAGGCGAACTGGTCCCAGTGATCGGTCACGCCATCAACCCGGCTCTGATCAGGGCGGGTCAGCTCGCCGGTCAATTGCAGATTATAGGGCGGATCGGCAAAAATCAGATCAACTGATGCGGCCGGTAGGCGCGCCATAGCCGCCAGACAATCCCCCTGAATGATCTGATCAACCGACAGGCTGTCGGCTGCCAGATCCGCGACCTTGAGCGGCTTTGGATTTTTGCCTGTTGACGCGCTTTGGGTGCGCGAGCTGCCGGATTTAGAAACGCTACGTACGCTTGCCATAAGCCCCCCTGAGCCTTGTGTTCGGGGGCAGATTGGAGTCTCGATGGAATCTGGTCAATAGTTAAATGGAATCAATAGTTTATTTCGATTCATTGACACAACATCTTGTGTATGGGGGCAAAAGTTTTTCTATGGACCGGGCATGGGCCGTGTTCCAGCAGCGCCAAATAGTGGGCTTTGGTGCCATATCCCTTGTGCCGGTCAAATCCATAAGCGGGATAGGTCAGTGCCAGATCATCCATAATCCGGTCACGGGTTACTTTTGCCATGATCGAGGCGGCAGCAATCGACATGCTCTGCCCGTCACCACCGATGATCAGGCGGGTCCCGATCCCAAGACCCGGATCGCGATTGCCATCAACCAGCGCCATATCCGGCACCGGCTGGCCCAGTGCTGCCAGCGCCCGGCGCATGGCCAGATGGCTTGCGGCCAGAATATTCAATTCATCGATTTCTTCCACTGACGCCAATGCGATGCCTACGCGGTGATGCGTCATGATCTCATCAAACAGCTGCGATCGCGAACGCGCAGACAATTTCTTGGAATCATCAAGCGGCAGACCCGGTGCCGACGGATCAAGGATCACGGCGGCAGCACTGACCGGACCTGCCCACGGACCCCGCCCGGCTTCATCAATGCCGACAACCAATCCGATTTCGGCCTCTTCATGATGCCAGTCGGGTTTCGATCTGCTGGTCATGTGGCTAATGCGAAACAGCCCAGTCCAGCGCCATGTCCAGACGATCCTGGCCCCAGAAAATTTCCCGGCCTGCACTGAAGCTTGGCGCACCGATCAGTCCCAGCGCCACGGCCTCCTCCGTATTTTCCTTGAGCCGGGCTTTAATGGGCGCGCTTACTGCCTGTTCAATCATTTCAGACGGTGTCAGGGCCAATGGATGGTCATGGGCTTTCAGCAATCCCGCCAGGATGTCACCCAGGACCGAAGCGTCCGATATATCGCGGTCATGGGCGAAATTCGCCCGATAGACCGCGCGCACAAAATCCGGACCAAATCCCACATCCGTTGCAAGCAGGCTGATGCGCGCCGCCAGCAGACCATTGCGCGGAAACACGCCCGGACGGATAAGGTCGAGGCCAAGTTCCTGACAGATCCGTTCCATATCCCGCCACATATACGCACCCTTGGCCGGAAAGATATTGAACGGGCTGTCGCGCCATCCCTGTGCGGCAAAAATCGGCCCGAGCATGAAAGGGCGCCAGTGCACGGTAATATTGCGCGCCTGCGCCCGGTCTTGGACCACCATTGCCGCGGGATAGGAATAGGTGGAGGCAAAATCAAACCAGAAATGCAGATCAGCCATTTGCGACGCCCCCGGAACACATTGGGCAATCAGGCTGTCAGACAATCGGGCCGTGCGCAAACGGAAACGGCCGGGCCAATGTCACCTTGATGGTGTCATTGAACCGGCCGTCCGTTTTACTGCCGCAGCCCCCCCAGGCGGGCAGCAAAAGCCTAAGGCTTCAGACGATCAGCTGTGGATCGCTTCGCCGTGGAGTGCGAGGTCGAGACCTTCACGTTCCTGATCCGGGGTAACCCGCAGACCAACGATCAGATCGGTGATCTTGAGCAGGATGAAGGAGCCAACGCCCGACCATACGAGTGTCAGCAGAACGCCCTTTACCTGGATCAGCATCTGGTCGGGATTGCCAGCCAGAAGGCCATCGGTGCCGCCATTGGCCTTGACCGCGAACACGCCTGTCAACAGCGCGCCCAGAATACCGCCAAGACAGTGAACGCCGAACACGTCCAGCGCGTCGTCGACACCAATCATCTTCTTGAGACCGGTCACGCCCCACAGGCAGACAACGCCTGCAAGAAGGCCGATGATCAGCGCAGAACCCGGCATCACGAAACCGCAGGCAGGCGTGATGGCAACAAGACCCGCCACGGCACCGGACAAGGCGCCCAATACTGATGGCTTGCCACGCAGCATCCATTCCGCAAACATCCAGGACAATACTGCACCACCGGTTGCAACCTGTGTGTTCAGCATGGCCATGCCCGCACGGCCATCAGCAGTCAAAGCCGAACCGGCGTTGAAGCCAAACCAGCCAACCCACAGCATCGAGGCACCGATCATGGTCAGCGCAAGATTATGCGGTGCCATATTTTCGGTGCCAAAGCCCGTGCGCTTGCCCAGAAGGATACAGGCAACCAGACCGGCAATACCGGCATTGATATGAACGACGGTGCCACCGGCAAAGTCCAGATCACCTTCAGCAGCCAAGAAGCCAGAAAGGGTCGGATCGGTTGCGTTTACGTACCAGATGATATGTGCGATCGGGGCATAAACCGCGATCAGCCACATGGCTGTAAACAGGATAACCGCCGAAAACTTCATCCGGTCTGCAAATGCGCCGATGATCAGTGCGGGTGTGATAATCGCAAAGGTCATCTGGAACATCATATAGACGGTTTCCGGCAGGGTGCCGACCAGGGTTGCATTTTCAACCCCTGCCATCATCACGCGCGAAAGGCCGCCCACATAGGCATTACCGTCTGTGAATGCAGTCGAGTAGCTGATGACCAGCCACAACACAGTGACCAGTGCGGTGATGACAAATGTCTGCATCAGAATGGTCAGCACATTTTTCTTGCGCACCATGCCGCCGTAAAACAGCGCAAGTCCCGGGATTGACATGAACAGGACCAAAGCGGTCGAGGTCAGCATCCAGGCCGTATCACCGGCGTTCAGAACGACCGGTGCCGCTGCAGGGGCGGCGGCCGCCGCAGCATCTGCTGCCGGAGCTGCGGCATCCTGTGCCCAGGCAATAGAGCTT
>CAISDR010000231.1 GCA_903884125.1 uncultured bacterium | reverse complement strand
CGCCAACGGTGCCAATGTCGAACCGGATCGCTTGTACACGTATGAGCCTGATCGTGGGGTCCTTGAGCTAAAAGGACCTTCGTCCTCCGGACCGATCCTGCCAGGAGGCGTCTTGCTGGCGATTGCGCGTGACGATTACCGGGATGGTTCCGTGCAGCAGCATAGCAAGGCGCTGATGCGCATCCTGATTAATCATCGACTTGGCAGGCAATCCCTCAACAGCCGTCAAATATTCCGCGATTTGCAGGATCTTTGACCTCGAGAGATATTAACGACCATGACATTACTTAGTGTAAATCTCAACAAGATCGCACTTGTCCGCAATACGCGCACGCTGGGAATCCCCAGTGTCGTCAAGTTCGCGCGGATCGCCCTTGCGGCCGGGGCGCAGGGCATTACGATCCATCCACGACCAGACGGACGGCACATTCGTCCCCACGATGTGTCTGATTTGGCTGATGCTCTGATTGATTGGCCCAATACGGATTTCAATATTGAGGGCAATCCGTTTCACGGTTTGCTGGAGTTCGTTCGCAAATTCCGTCCGGAACAATGCACACTTGTTCCCGATGAGTCGGGGGCCGCGACATCTGACCACGGATGGAATCTGTCCGAGGACGGAGAGCGCTTGCGTCCGATTATTGCTGAATTACGCGCGCTTGATGTTCGGGTGAGCCTGTTCATGAATCCTGACCCCCTCGCCATGCCCATGGCGCAGGCTTTGGGCGCGGATCGCGTGGAACTCTATACCGAGCCTTACGCCAGCAGTTTCGCAACCAAGCAAGCGCAAAGCGTCCTTGACCAGTACGTGCAAAGCGGAATCGCAGCAAGCCGCGCAGGCCTTGGCATTAATGCCGGACATGACCTTAATCTCGCAAACCTTCCAACATTCCTGCGCGCAATTCCTAATGTTCTCGAAGTGTCAATCGGTCATGCACTGGTGGCGGATGCATTCGAATTTGGCATGACGGAAACCGTCCGAATGTACCTTGCGGCAATACGCGAGGGCCGGGCGTGATCCTCGGAGTCGGCACGGATCTGGTGGAAATACACCGAATTGAAAAAGCCCTTGCACGCTACGGTGAGCGGTTTGCCCAGCGCGTCCTGGTAGAGCAAGAGCTCGAACAGTTTCGTCGCCAAAAAAACCCCGCTGCCTGGCTGGCCAAACGCTTCGCCGCCAAAGAGGCCTTTTCGAAAGCAATGGGAACCGGCATTCACTTTCCCGTGAACTGGCACAACGTCAGCGTTGCGAACGCTCGCTCGGGGAAGCCGCAGCTGTGTTTTTCAGAGCCGCTCACGGCGCTGATGGCCCTGCGTGGAATCCGTCATGCTCATGTCAGTCTCACAGACGAAATCAGCCTTGCGTTTGCCTTTGTTGTTATTGAGGGGGACTCCGGCACATGATACCGATTGCCTTGAAATGCCCATTTGGCGCGGGTTTCCAGCACATTGAGCCGGAATCGAGTCTCGCCAACCACACCGGAATACCCGGAACTGCCGCCTTCAGTTTTGAATTTTTTCAAAGAACTCCATGATGAAATATCTTCCGCTCGGACCGGTGATGTTGGATGTTGCCGGTCCCCGGCTTAGCGATGCGGAGCGCATAACACTGGCGCATCCACTTGTTGGCGCAGTCATCCTTTTCTCACGTAACTTCGAATCAACGGCCCAAATCGCAAAACTGTGCGCGGAGATACGGGAAATTCGTGAGCCATCCCTGCTTATTACGGTTGACCATGAGGGGGGGAGGGTTCAACGTTTTCGCAAAGGTTTCACCCGTCTTCCGCCCATGCGGACTCTCGGTCAGATTTGGGAGAAAGACCCGGATCTCGCGTTGGACCTGGCGAAGGACATCGGAATCATCTTGGCCGCTGAACTACTTGTACTCGGTGTCGACCTCAGCTTCACGCCTGTTCTGGATGTGGACTTCGGCGAAAGTGGTGTAATCGGAGATCGGGCTTTCTCACGAGATCCGCTGACAATCACCGCGATTGCCGATGCGCTTATGAACGGACTTGCGTTGGCTGGAATGGGCAATGTCGGCAAGCATTTTCCCGGACACGGGTTTGTGCGGGCGGATTCGCATGTCGCCATGCCTGTGGATGAAAGAAAATTTAAAGAGATTGAAGCAATTGACCTCGTGCCCTATGGGCGTTTGCAAAATCTCAAGGGGGTAATGCCGGCGCACGTCATTTATCCCGCTTTTGACGACCAACCGGCGGGGTTTTCCCGTAAATGGTTGCAGGATGTGCTGCGCGGTCAGTTTGGTTTTGACGGCCTTATTTTTAGCGACGACTTGTCCATGGAAGGCGCTAAGGTCGCAGGCGGGATTGTGAACAGGGCGAGGGCCGCCTTAGGCGCCGGATGCGATATGGTTCTGGTATGCAACGATGCTGGAGCAGCCAACGAGTTGCTCATGGGGCTTGGCCACGTAACCTTGAAGCAGGACAGGGCCGAGAAACTGCGCGGCAGGCCTTGCATCGCCCTTGCTGAAAACGTCCTCTACAAGACGGCTATCTTGAATTACGGGCTTTATTTCGACGAAGAGGGTGCTCCAAGAAAGCATGTCGCCTAGCGCCCCGCGCAAGGATTAACTTCGACGGAAATATGCGCGATTTCTTCATGCACTTGTAATCTTGCGCGGTACTCATCCGGTAGTAACGGCTTATCGGCAACCAAGCATACGATGCAGGCATAGTGATTGCGTCCGACCCTCCAGACGTGGAGATCAGTGAGTTTTGCGTCACCATCGCTTTCGATAGCCAGGCGGATTTCCGCGACAACCGGGTGATCCATTTCCCGGTCAAGCAGCACTGCTGATGATTCGGCGATAAGGCGGTAGGCCCAGACTAGGATAACGCCGGCTCCGATCACACCCATAAATGGATCCAACCATGACCATCCCGCGAACTTGCCGGCGATGAGCGCGACAATGGCGAGCACAGAAGTAAAGGCATCTGCCACGACATGGACATATGCCGATTTTAAATTTAGGTCGTCGTGCGCCTGAGCATGGCCGTGCCCGTGATTGTGATGATGGGAATGATTATGATGCGATGGCCCGGCAAGAAGCCATGCGGAGATCAAATTAACCACCAAGCCCCCGACGGCGACCCATAGAGCCTCATCGAAGCTGATGTTGACCGGATGCATCAAGCGTGCAGCCGACTCGACGATCATGGCAAGGGCAACAACGCCAAGCAAAAGCGCGCTGGTAAAACTGCTTAAAATCTCAATTTTCCAGGTTCCAAAGGTGAAGCGCTCGTCGTTGGCAAGCCGCCTCGATAGCAGGTAGGCGAGCCCGGTCAGCCCGATGGCCAAGGCATGTGTACTCATGTGCCAACCGTCAGCGAGCAAGGCCATTGAGTTGAACAGCCATCCGGCGATGATTTCGCCCACCATCATCGCTGCCGTCAAAATAGCCACCCGCCATGTGTTGTGCATGGCAGCCGTGTTTCCACGATCAAAAATATGTTTGTGTTGCCAACGACTCAAATCGTGTGTTTGCATGGGTTTAATGAAGCAGCAAGGCCGGGGCGTCATTGTAGCGCCACGAGCCACGGCAGCGTGCTAGCATCCACGCTGTTTCGCCATGGCTCAATCCTTCGACCTACACTGTCGCGCCTGCCCCAGGCTGGCGACATTTCTAGATGATGTTCGCACCAGCGAACCGGGCTATTACGCCCTGCCGGTGCCGTCTTTTGGAGATCCGATTGCAGGTTTGCTGATTGTCGGTCTTGCTCCGGGGATGCACGGCGCGAACCGTACCGGCCGCCCCTTCACCGGAGACTACGCCGGGATCCTGCTCTACCAGACACTGCACAAGTTCGGTTACGCCAATCACGCGGGGTCTGCCGATCCCAAGGATGGTCTGGTGCTGACTGGTTGCCGCATAACCAATGCAGTTAAATGCCTTCCACCGAAGAACAAGCCTGAGTTGAGTGAAATCAGGCAATGCAACCATTTTCTTGCAGCAGAATTGGCCAGCAAACCGCCTCGATCAATTCTTGCCTTGGGAACTATCGCCCATCAGGCCGTACTGGAGGCCTTAGGCTTGCGCGCAAAGGATTATTTGTTCCGCCATGGTGCGCAGCACAACATTTCAGCTGCATCGCTTGCTCTCAGGGGAGTGATCCTGCACGATAGTTACCATTGCAGTCGATATAATACAAATACGAAACGCCTGACCGAGGTGATGTTTCACCAGGTTTTCTCGGATATAGCCAAACATCTCGGTCGCAGTTGAGGAAATCGCAGTGGGTGATCAGGACACAAAGGGCAGGGCGGCACCAGGGTTCGACAGTGCAACGTTGATCGGTGGACTACCGAATCTTCCCGGCGTTTACCGTATGCTCGGGGTTGGTGGAGACGTGCTATATGTGGGGAAGGCGCGTGACCTCAAAAAGCGTGTGTCCTCGTATTTTCAGAAAACAACGCACAGCCCCCGTATTCAAATAATGCTCTCGCAGGTGGCTTCCATGGAAACCACCGTGACGCGCTCCGAGGCTGAGGCGCTGATTCTCGAAAACAACCT
>CAISDR010000230.1 GCA_903884125.1 uncultured bacterium | reverse complement strand
TGGCTGGACTGGGCCGCCGAAGTTTTTGCAGCAAGGCTGGAAGTAACCCAAGGAGTCATGGCTCTGCGTCAGAATTCGCAGGCGCTGGAACGTTTGAAACAGGCTGTGCGTGATCATGATTCATTCAGGCTGTCTGCCCTGCAACAGGCGGTCACAATCACCGGTTCGCTTGTTCTGGGGCTAGCCGTGTCGCGCGGCGCATTAGGTGCGGCAGAGGCGATGGATGTTTCGCATGTGGACGATGCCTATCAGATCGAGCGTTGGGGCGATGATGCCCGTGCCAGGGCCAAGCGCGACCGGTCCAGCCGGGACCTGCATGCCGCCGATCAGTTTTTCCGGACTCTTGAAGGCTAGATCTGTTTCAACCATCCCCGATGTTCGGCCCCCCTTTCGGGTTAAGGCGGGGGATGCTAAGGGAGCCGGGTGGAAATCAGCATCTGACCCGAGATCGGGTCATCAGGCAAAGATCCGGCTTGGTCAGTTCAGGGCCGGGTGATAGGGGCAAGCAGCATGAAACAGATCGTTCAGGCACTGGAAGCCAAGCGCGCAGCCGCCCGGTTAGGCGGCGGTCAAAAGCGGATTGATGCGCAACATGCGCGTGGCAAACTGACTGCACGCGAACGACTGGACCTGTTGCTGGACGAAGGCAGCTTCGAAGAATTCGACATGTTTGTCGAACATCGCAACACCGATTTCGGCATGGAGGCCAACAGGGTGCCGGGCGATGGTGTTGTAACCGGCTGGGGCACCATTAACGGGCGTCTGGTTTATGTCTTTGCCAAAGACTTCACCGTGATGGGTGGCTCGCTGAGCCAGACGCACGCTCAGAAAATCTGCAAGATTCAGGACCTGGCACTTAAGGTCGGTGCGCCGGTTATCGGCCTGTTCGATGCTGGCGGCGCACGCATTCAGGAAGGTGTGGATGCGCTGGGCGGCTATGGCGATGTCTTCACCCGCAATGTTCTGGCATCGGGCGTCATTCCCCAGATCTCCGTGATCATGGGGCCATGCGCAGGCGGTGACGTCTACTCCCCGGCCATGACCGATTTCATCTTTATGGTGCGAGACACCAGTTACATGTTTGTGACCGGTCCCGATGTGGTCAAGACAGTAACGCAGGAAACAGTCACATCCGAAGAACTTGGTGGCGCGAAAGTGCATACCACACGTTCGTCCGTTGCTGACGGGGCTTTTATTGACGATGTGGAATGTCTGACGCAGATCCGCCGCCTTTATGATTTTCTGCCGCTGTCCAATCGGTCTGGTGTTCCAACCCGCAAGACCTATGACGATCCCATGCGCGAGGATATGTCGCTGGACACGCTGGTGCCGTCCAATCCAAACAAGCCCTATGATATGAAAGAGCTGATCGAAAAGATCGCCGATGAAGGTGATTTTTTTGAAATTCAGGAAAATTTTGCCCGCAACATCATCATAGGTTTTGGCCGGATCGAAGGTCATTCAGTTGGTTTTGTGGCCAATCAGCCAATGGTGCTGGCCGGCGTGCTGGATTCCGATGCTAGCCGCAAGGCTGCGCGTTTTGTGCGCTTTTGCGATTGCTTTAATATTCCGCTCGTGACGCTGGTCGATGTGCCGGGATTTCTGCCCGGAACGGCACAGGAATATGGTGGCCTGATCAAACATGGTGCCAAGCTGCTGTTTGCCTTTACCGAAGCAACCGTTCCCAAGGTGACCGTAATCACGCGCAAGGCGTTCGGTGGTGCCTATGACGTTATGGCTTCCAAGCATATTC
>CAISDR010000229.1 GCA_903884125.1 uncultured bacterium | reverse complement strand
GCCATCGTCAGCAACCTGTTCAGGTTTGGAAAGAAGACCCCATGTATCGAGCACGGACCAAGGATATCGAGGTCAAGGTTCAGCCATCATACCTCACGGACCAATCCCAGCCGGATGACAATCTGTATGTCTGGGCCTACCGGATCAAGATCGCCAACAAGTCGGACCAGACGGTCCGGCTGCGTTCGCGTCACTGGCGGATTACCGATGCCATGGGCCGGGTCCAGGTGGTGGATGGCGCCGGTGTTGTGGGCGAACAACCCTTGCTGAAACCCGGCGAAAGCTTTGAATACACCAGCGGTGCGCCGCTTTCCACATCATCGGGTTTTATGGTTGGTACCTATACGATGGAGACCGAAGACGGCGACGAATTTGATGTGGACATCCCCGCCTTTTCACTGGACAGCCCGTTTGAAAGTCGTGCGCTGAACTAGGGCCGATACCGGGTTGGGTGAGCGGGGATGATCCGGTTGCCGAATTTCTGCGTAAGCCTATATCTCAGATGAAAGCTGGTGACCGAATTCCGGCAGACCTCATCTATCCAGTTGAAAAGATTATAAAAGTTGCTCCAAAAGGAAATGTCGATGTCGACCATAAAGCGCCTGAAGCCCAAAATTGCTCCCCGCCCGTCGCGCGACGAGGCCGAGGCGGCAATCCGTGTCTTGTTGCGCTGGGCAGGGGATAATCCCGACCGTGAAGGTCTGCTGGACACCCCATCGCGGGTTGCCCGCGCGTTTGAGGAATGGTTTTCCGGCTATCATGATGATCCGGTCGCCTATCTGCAGCGCACCTTTGAAGAAGTTGAAGGTTATGACGAAATGGTTGTCCTGCGGGACATTCGGTTTGAAAGCCATTGTGAACATCACATGGCCCCGATCATTGGACGGGCGCATGTGGCATATCTGCCCAATAACCGGGTGGTGGGTATTTCCAAACTGGCGCGGGTCGTTGAAACCTATGCCCGCCGGTTCCAGGTTCAGGAGAAAATGACGGCTCAGGTTGCTCATTGCATCCAGAATGTTCTTGAGCCCCAGGGTTGCGCGGTTGTGATCGAGGCTCAGCACCAGTGCATGACCACACGCGGTGTTCACAAGCCCGGCGTATCCATGGTGACGTCCACCATGCTGGGTGCATTCCGCACAGATCCAATGACCCGGCGCGAGTTTCTGTCGGTGATCGGTAATCCATCCAGCACGATGGAAGGTTAAATCGGTCCGCTTTCGGGCAATTTCGCGGCCAGTGCCTTGTGTGCTAGAGCTGCACCATGATCCTCAGGCAACTATCCCACCTTCTGGCGCTGGCCAAGGCGCACCATTTCGGCAAGGCCGCCCAGCAGGTGGGCGTGTCGCAGCCGGGCCTGTCAGCATCCCTCAAACACCTTGAAGAAAGTCTGGGTGTCCCGCTGATCCAGCGTGACCATCGCTTTTCCGGCTTTACCGCCGAAGGTCAGAGCGTTCTGGGCCATGCCCGGCGGATCAAGGCTGAAATTGATGCCATGCATCAGACATTGGCAGAATTGCGCGAAGGCGTTTCAGGTCGCCTGCGCCTGGGGGCCATTCCAACGGCCCTGCCGATTGTATCCTGCCTGACCGGTCCATTTTTTGGCAAATATCCACAGGTTAAGATCTCGGTCCTGTCGATCACATCGGACGAGATCATTCACCGTATGGATGAATTCAATCTGGATGCCGGGATTACTTATCTCGACAATGAACCCTTGATGGGGGTTCAGGTCATCCCGCTTTATAAAGAGGAGTATGTCCTTCTGGTACCAGACCGCGGGCGTTTTGATGGTCAGACCAGCGCAACCTGGGCCGAGGCGGCGAATGCACCGCTGTGCCTTCTGACCCCTGACATGCAGAACCGGCGGATCATTGACGGTATATTTCGGTCAATTGGCTGTGCGCCGGAACCGTCTGTTGAAACCAATTCAATTTTTAATCTTTGTTCCCACGTCAGCTCGGGACACTGGTGTTCCGTGGTGCCAAAGCCGCTGCTTTATTTCTTTGGTCAGCCGAATGGTACGCGCGTGCTGGAACTGACCGCGCCGACGGTCGAACGCACCATCGGCCTGATCGTGGCCGACCGTGACCCCCAATCCCCGCTGGCCCTGCGCCTGATGGATCTGGCCCGAACCGTCAATGTTGCTGACCGGATGCGGGGTCCGTTCAGGGACAATCCATAACCATTGGTTATCAAATAGTCTAAAAAAGTGATTTGCAATTATTGATTGGATTATGACACCGTGTTTCAGTGAAACTTGGCATAGACCAACGAACTGACGCATGGGAAGGAACAGTCCATTGAACTGGCCCAAGTGGGATGCCGAAAAGGCTATTGAAATCATCAATTCACTGAAGTCGCGGCCGGGCGCTGCATTACCAGTGTTGCACGGGTTAAATGATTATTTCGGCTATGTGGATACGACCATTATTCCGACCATCGCAGATGCTTTGAATTTGTCGCGGGCCGAAATTCATGGCGTCTTGAGCTTTTACCATGACTTTAAAATCACACCGCCAACTGGATTGGTAGTCAAACTGTGCCGCGCGGAAGCGTGTCAGGCGATGGGGAGTGAAGATCTGGTGGCGCATCTGGCAGCGGCCCATGGAATGGTGCCAGACCAGATCGATCATGTCCCCGGAACCGTTGCAGTTCAAAGTATCTATTGCCTGGGCAATTGTGCGCTGGGGCCGTCCGCACTGGTAGATGGTGTGCCAGTTGGCAGGCTGTCGAAGTCGCGGCTGGATGCTTTGATTAGCCACAAGGATCAAGCATGAATATGCGTATTTATATCCCGATGGATTCGGCAGCTCTATCGGTGGGGGCTGATCAGATCGCTGAAGCGGTGTCACGCGAAGCAGCGTCAGCAAATCTGGCAATTGAAATAGTCCGCACTGGCTCTCGCGGCCTTTTTTATCTGGAAACGCTTGTCGAGATTGAACGCGATGGTGTGCGTCACGGTTTTGGACCGGTGACACCAGCGGATGTGAGCCGACTGTTTGCCAATGGCTTTCCGGGGAAATGTCATGACCCGCTTTATCTGGGACCGGTTGAGGAAATTGATTTTCTAAAGCGGCAGACACGTCTGACTTTCGCTCGTTGTGGCATTATCGATCCATTGTCGATGGATGATTATGAAAAGCATGGCGGAAATATCGGCCTGCGGCAGGCATTGAAACAGGCTCCGGAAATGGTGGTCGATGCAATCGCACAATCCGGTCTGCGCGGGCGTGGTGGGGCCGGATTTCCAACCGGCGTCAAGTGGCGTACGGTATTAAATGCCATTGCCGATAAAAAATATGTTGTCTGCAATGCTGATGAAGGCGATAGCGGTACGTTCGCCGACCGCCTGATCCTGGAGGGTGATCCGTTCATGCTGATTGAAGGCATGGCGATTGCGGGTATTGCCACGGGCGCACGTCACGGTGTGATTTATATTCGCTCTGAATATCCCCATGGGATCAAGATTTTCAGTCTTGCGGTGGAATATGCCAGGGCAGCAGGGATGCTGGGACCGTCCATTTTCGGATCAGGCATCCCGTTTGATATTGACGTGTGTGTCGGCGCCGGTGCGTATATTTGCGGCGAAGAAACCGCGATGCTTGAAAGCATCGAGGGTAAGCGGGGTGTGGTCCGCGCAAAGCCGCCGTTGCCTGCGCTAAAAGGACTTTTTGGCAAACCAACAGCCATCAATAACGTATTGTCGCTGGCCGCCGTGCCCTGGATCATGGCTAATGGCCCAAAGGCTTACGCTGATTTCGGCATGGGGCGGTCGCGCGGGACAAAACCCATCCAGCTGGCCGGAAACGTAAAACGGGGCGGTCTGATTGAAGTGGCGTTTGGTATTAGCCTGCGCACGATCATCGAAGACTTTGGCGGCGGCACATTCTCTGGCAGGCCGTTGCGCGCGGTTCAGGTTGGTGGACCATTGGGTGCTTATTTCCCCGAACACCTGCTGGATACGCCAATGGATTACGAGGCATTGCTGGCGGCGGGAGGTATGTTGGGCCATGGTGGCATTGTCGTGTTTGACGATCGCGTTGATCTGGCCCGGCAGGCACGATTTGCGCTTGCATTCTGTGCAATGGAAAGCTGCGGAAAATGTACGCCCTGTCGGATCGGATCAACACGCGGGGTTGAAATCATGGATCGCGTGATTGATGCCCGCAGGACAGGACAGGATTCATCGGCTGACCTGACATTGATCGAAGACCTGTGTTTAGTTCTGACCGACGCTTCGCTTTGTGCACTGGGTGGACTGACACCACTGCCTGTACGCAGCGCCATTCAGCATTTTGCAACTGACTTCACCCGCACGCCTGCTTTGTCTTATGCAGCGGAATGACAGGGGATATGTTATGGGCCTGATCGGGGAAATCGATTTCGGGACGCCGCTTAAGTCGGATACCCAGTTAATCACGCTGGAAATTGATGGTGTGCCGGTCAGCGTGCCCCAGGGCACGTCCGTCATGGCGGCGGCCATGACCATGGGGACATCGATACCGAAATTATGCGCGACCGACATGCTGGAGCCCTTCGGGTCCTGTCGCTTGTGCCTTGTGGAAATCGAAGGACGCAAGGGAACACCAGCATCGTGCACAACACCGGCCGAAGCCGGTATGAAGGTCACGACTCAGAATTCGCGCCTGTCGAAGCTACGTCGGGGCGTGATGGAATTGTATATTTCCGATCATCCGCTCGACTGCCTGACCTGTGCTGCAAATGGGGACTGCGAGTTGCAGGATATGGCAGGTGCGGTTGGCCTGCGTGATGTGCGCTATGGCTATGATGGCAAAAACCATCTGGGGCAGGAAAAAGATGATTCAAATCCGTATTTCAGCTTTGATCCGTCCAAATGTATTGTCTGTTCGCGCTGTGTGCGCGCGTGCGAGGAAGTGCAGGGTACCTTTGCACTGACCATTGACGGGCGTGGCTTTGCCTCAAGCGTCTCACCAGGCGGGGGTGCATTTTTTGACAGTGAATGCGTATCCTGTGGTGCCTGTGTTCAGGCCTGCCCGACGGCAACGTTGATTGAAAAATCGGTTGTTGAAATAGGCCAGCCGGAACATTCGGTGGTCACAACCTGCGCCTATTGCGGTGTTGGCTGTTCGTTCAAGGCTGAAATGCGCGGCAGCGAAGTCGTGCGGATGGTGCCCTACAAGGATGGCAAGGCCAACGAAGGTCATTCATGTGTCAAGGGCCGGTTTGCCTGGGGTTATGCAACACACAAAGACCGTATTACCAAACCAATGATCCGAGCCAAAATCACTGACCTCTGGCAGGAAGTGTCTTGGGAAGAAGCTATTGGACATGCCGCATCGGAATTCAAGCGCCTTCAGAATCAATACGGGCCCAGTGCTATTGGTGCAATTACGTCTTCACGTTGTACCAATGAAGAAACATTTCTGATGCAGAAACTGGTACGTGCCGGTTTCGGTAATAACAATGTTGATACCTGCGCGCGGGTCTGCCATTCGCCGACCGGCTATGGTCTGAAAAATGCGTTTGGCACTTCGGCTGGTACCCAGGATTTCAAATCCATCGAGCAGACTGATGTCATTCTGGTCATCGGTGCCAATCCCACAGATGGTCATCCGGTATTTGCCTCGCGCATGAAGAGGCGCTTGCGTCAGGGGGCAAAACTGATCGTGGCCGATCCCCGCCGGATCGATCTGGTTCGTTCGGCACATGTGGAAGCGTCCTATCATCTGCCCCTGTTGCCGGGGACCAATGTAGCGCTGATTAATGCGATATCGCATGTGATTGTAACCGAAGGACTGATCGACGAAGCCTTTGTGCGCGAACGCTGCGAATGGCAGGATTTTGAAGCCTGGGCACGGTTTATTGCACTCGATCACCATGCGCCAGAGGCGACGGCTGAAATTACCGGTGTTGAGGCATCAGATATGCGCGCCGCCGCCCGTTTGTTTGCCACAGCAAAGAATGCAGCGATCTATTACGGCCTGGGTGTGACGGAACACTCACAGGGGTCGACCATGGTGATGGCCATGGCAAATCTGGCAATGGCAACCGGTAATATCGGACGCATTGGCGTTGGCGTTAATCCCTTGCGTGGTCAGAACAATGTGCAAGGTGCCTGTGACATGGGATCATTCCCCCATGAATTTTCGGGTTACCGGCACGTGTCCGATGATGCGACGCGCGCGATTTTCGAAAGCCTTTGGGGTGTCAAGCTGGCCTCAGAACCCGGCTTGCGCATTCCAAATATGCTGGATGAAGCCGTGATTGGTCGCTTCAAGGGATTGTATATTCAGGGCGAGGATATTGCCCAGTCCGATCCCAATACCCAGCATGTAACCGCCGGTCTTGAAGCGATGGAATGCGTGATCGTGCAGGATCTGTTTTTGAATGAAACAGCGCGTTATGCCCATGTGTTTTTGCCAGGGTCATCATTCCTGGAAAAAGACGGCACGTTTACCAATGCGGAACGCCGCATCAATCGCGTTCGCCGGGTGATGTCACCGCTGGCAGGAAAGGCGGATTGGGAAGTGACGGTGGCGCTGTCCAATGCGCTGGGCTATCCCATGCACTATACCCATCCGGCGGAAATCATGGCCGAGATTGCGTGCACCACACCGACCTTTGCCAATGTCAGCTATGCCATGCTGGATGAAAGGGGATCGATCCAATGGCCGTGCAATGATGCAGCCCCGCAGGGCACACCGATCATGCATGTGGATCATTTCGTTCGTGGTCTGGGCAAATTCATGATCACTGAATTTATCCCGACCGAAGAACGTACTGGCCCGCGCTTCCCGCTGATCCTGACCACAGGTCGAATCTTGAGTCAGTATAATGTCGGCGCACAGACGCGGCGCACGGAAAATTCGCGCTGGCATGAAGAAGATGTTCTGGAAATTCACCCCTTTGATGCTGAGAACCGTGGGATTGTGACAGGCGATTTCGTGGCGCTGGCCAGCCGCAGTGGTGAAATATCCCTGCGTGCCGAAGTTTGCGAACGGGTTCAGCCCGGCGTGGTCTATACCACCTTTCACCATGCCGAAACGGGTGCCAATGTGGTGACTACCGAATATTCCGACTGGGCCACAAATTGCCCCGAATACAAGGTGACAGCCGTTCAGGTGCGGCGTTCCAATGGCCCAAGCGACTGGCAGATCCGCGATGCCGAAGATGGCATTGCCCAGCGTCGAATTGCCGGGACCATGACCAAGGCGGCTGAATAGATGGGCGCTCCGGATAATAGTATCATGCGCTGCAGCGTTGATATCGTCAGCTACGACGGCACAGGTAAGATCAAGGTTGCAGGCGGTCAACGTTTTCTGGCCGAAGAATGTCCGGTCAATGTCACCTATGGCGGCATTCCCTATGCAGTGATGATGACAAGCCCAACGGATCTTGCCGATTTCGCCTACGGGTTTTCTCTGACGGAAGGTGTCATCAACGTTGCAGATCAGATTCTAAACGTGCGACTGACCTTGTCTGGACAAGGCGCGGTACTGGATATTGATCTGGCTCCTGACGCGCTTCATCGGCATATGGCGCGTGGCCGGTCGCGCGCGATGAACGGACGTACAGGATGTGGGATCTGCGGTATCGAAGATTTAAGTCAATTGCCACAGGCAGACCCGCCAGCGCAAACACATATTGCTGTCAGTCTGAGCGCAGTACGCAAGGCACTTGATTGTCTGACCGACCTGCAACCCTTGAACAATCTAACCCATTCGGTCCATGCTGCAGCAATCGCGGATAGCGAAGGCAGGATCTGCACCGTACGTGAAGACGTTGGCCGTCATAATGCACTGGACAAGTTGCTGGGCGCAATTTTGCAGGCACCTGAAAGCGTACCGGAAGATATCCGGACCAGCGGTTTTGTGCTTTTAACCAGTCGATGTTCGTATGAAATGATTGAAAAAGCGGCATGTTTCGGCATGAAAACAATTGTTGCCATTTCTGCGCCGACCCAATTGGCTCTGGATCGCGCCCGGAAGTATGGCATGACGCTTATCGCCATTGCCCGAAGCGATGGTGCTGTCATCTTTAATGACGCGTCCATTAAACAGGTGGATGCTGCATGACTGATACACGATTGGTCGCGATGGCAAATCAGATTGCCCAATTCTTTGCCAGCCAGCCTGACGCGTCAGCATCAGAGGGCACGGCAGAGCATTTGAGGCTTTTCTGGAATCCGGTCATGCTGCGTGACCTTTATGACCAGCTGGACAAGGATCCGAGAGAGGCTAATCCCATTGTCATTGGCGCAGTGCAGCAGTTGCGAAAGGTAAGCATTCGGAGTTGAAGTCTGAAAAGTCCGACGAATTTAAACAATAAAGGAGGGAAAATGACAGATATATCCAAGGGTGCAGAGAATGCTGTACCGGGCCTTCTTGATCGCGAACATACGGTAGCGCAAGCCGGATTTAACCGCTGGCTGGTTCCACCTGCGGCGCTGGGCATTCATCTTTGTATCGGCATGGCCTATGGTTTCAGCGTGTTCTGGCTGCCGCTCAGCCGCGCTATCGGAATTCAGAAGTCAGTTGCATGCCCTGCGGAGTCCGGACTGCTGGATGCACTGTTTACCACCACTTGCGACTGGAAAGTGTCGGACCTTGGGTGGATGTACACATTATTCTTTGTGCTTCTGGGTCTGTCGGCTGCACTCTGGGGTGGATGGCTGGAACGCGAAGGTCCACGAAAGGCCGGTGTCGTCTCGGCGCTGTGCTGGTGCGGCGGACTTCTGATATCAGCCTATGGCGTTTATGTGCATCAATTATGGATGATGTGGATTGGTTCGGGGGTCATTGGCGGTATTGGCCTGGGCCTTGGCTATATTTCGCCTGTATCAACCCTGGTCAAATGGTTTCCCGACCGGCGCGGGATGGCCACGGGCATGGCAATCATGGGTTTCGGCGGCGGTGCCATGATCGGATCGCCACTTGCAAATCTGCTGATGAATTATTTTGCAACACCGGACTCCGTTGGCGTCTGGCAGACATTCGTTGCAATGGCAGCGATCTATTCTGTGTTCATGCTTGGTGGTGCATTTTCCTATCGCGTGCCACCCCATGGCTGGCGACCTGACGGATGGGTGCCGGCAGATACAAGTGCCGCGATGATCACCAAGCATCAGGTGCACTTGAAAGATGCGCACAAGACGCCGCAATTCTGGCTGATCTGGGGCGTATTGTGCCTGAATGTGTCGGCGGGCATCGGTGTGCTGGGCATGGCATCACCGATGTTGCAGGAAGTGTTCGCCGGATCGCTATTCGGGCAACCGGATATAAGCTTTTTGGACCTGTCGGCAGATCAGAAGAAAATCGTTGCTGGTATCGGTGCCGGTTTTGCGGGCCTGCTGTCGCTGTTCAATATTGCGGGACGGTTTTTCTGGGCGTCATTGTCTGATCGTATTGGGCGCAAAGTTACATATCTAACCTTCTTCGCCCTTGGCATTGTGCTTTACGCCGGTGCGCCGAGTTTTGCGCATATGGGCTCCAAGGCATTATTCGTG
>CAISDR010000228.1 GCA_903884125.1 uncultured bacterium | reverse complement strand
CCTATTCGATGGCACATGGAAGAACAATTACCCGCAGGTTGGCGGAGATCCCCAGACTGTGGGCGGTCATGACAATGAAACATACGGTGGATCGATTCACATCACCCCGATCAACTGGCTGACCGCAGATTTCGATTTCTTCAAAACCAATCGCCATGAAGATATCAAGCCAGCCTATAACGTCTCGAGCGGTGATGCGCAGAACCTTCTGAATTGCGGCACAAAGCTGACTGCAGCGTCTGCCGGCCCGCCCCTGCTGTGTGGAACTATCTCAATTGATCCGCAGACCTATCAGCAGCCCAACTCGCCGCGCCTTGGTGGCATACTTCAGCCCAAGCAGCCCGGCTTCAACAACCGGACCGAATTCTACCGGGCGGCGATTCATGCTGATCTGACCAGCGAACTGCGCGCCGATTACCTGTTCGGTCATGTGCGCGCCATCGCCACGGAAATCACGGCATCGGCCAACAACCCGGTCACGCCGGTCATTGGCCTGAACCTGCCCGCAACCCTGCAGGGACAGCTGATTTTCGGACCTTACTTCAGCGCCCAGAAAGAGGGCGGCCTGAATGTTCAGACCAGCCACGAAGCGCGCGTGTCATGGGATCATGGTCCGTTCAAGGCATTGGCCGGTTTCTACTATTCAGAAAATACCGACATTTATGCTTTCCGTATCACCTCGCTTCTGGGTGGTTCGGCGGTGACCGGTAACGATCAGAGCGCGTTTGATTTCACGGGCTTCCCGTTTGCTTTGACCGGCACGACCCAGACGGTGAAATCGACAGCGGAATTCGGACGTCTGTCCTATTCCTTCCTGGACGACAAGGCGACACTTGCTGCGGAACTGCGCCACAATGTGGAAGACAAGACCTCGCAGGATGCCGTATCTGCGGAACCGTTGAACCGTCAGTTGCTGTCCAAGTCGTTTGATACCACGACGCCGCGCATCACAGCTGACTACAAGCTGACCGACAAAAATCTGCTTTATGTGTCGGCAG
This sequence comes from uncultured bacterium, assembly GCA_903884125.1. Taxonomy (GTDB): domain Bacteria; phylum Pseudomonadota; class Alphaproteobacteria; order CAISDR01; family CAISDR01; genus CAISDR01. The sequence continues at coordinate 9,006 of CAISDR010000228.1, read as the reverse complement.
CACAGGGCACAAAGAGTGGTGGCTTTAACAGCCCGGTTGTCGGTACCACAGTTTCGCGTACCGTGTTGTTGCCGGGTGAAGTTGCCTTCCTGCCGGAAGAAAACTGGACTTATGAATTTGGCACAAAGAATGCCTTCATGGGTGGTCGATTGATCGTCAATGCAGATATCTTCTATATCAAATGGACCAACCTGCAGATCCAGGCATTGCCATCGAATGCGCCGATACCTTCGACAAACGTACCTGTCATTACGTTGAATATCGGCAACGCCACTTCGAAAGGCTTTGAAACCGATGGTACTTTTGCCATCACCGAACAGTGGAAATTCAACTATTCGGCAGCCATTCTGGATCCGACCTATGATGCGGGGACAACCTCACCGCGTTTCCGCAATGTGTGTGACAATATTGTTTGTCCGAAAAGCTCAAACGTGTCTGGCAAAACCCTGCCGCGTACGTCCAAGCAGCAGTTTGCGGCTGGCCTGACCTATTCGGATTACATCGCCGGAAATTATCTCTGGAATGTACATTCCGACGTGACCTATCAGTCCAAGCAGCAGGCTGAAGAAATGAACCTTGCCCAGATCCAGCCACGGACACTGGTCAACTTCAGTGCCGGTATTTCCAAGGATTGGTGGGAAGCAACCGTCTGGGGCAAAAACATCCTGAACAAGAAATATGTTGCAGATGCATTCTTCATCGTCAGCGGTGTCGGCTACGGCCCCAGCTTTGGTGAAAAATCCACCTACGGTGTGACGGTTACAGCGCACTACTAAAAAGAAGAGCCCGGCGGTTTCCGCCGGGCTCAGTTCATTGCGAATGATGCCGACCAGATCGCTAAAACGATATGGTCGGCATTTTTCTGCGGCTTAGCACATAAAGTCCGCCAAAATTTCCCTTGTTGATGCGCATGTCCTCGTCAACATAGGTGATCGCGGACCAAAGCTTGGGCGGTCCCAGTTCCACACTTAGTTTCTGGTCCGCCTCAAGGCCGAAGGCCGACCTGACATCGCTTTCTGACATGCCATCAGGCACAAGAACGCTGACCTTGTAGAAATCAATATGGAATTTGGTCAGATTCTCGGCATCAACGCGATAGCGGCCATAAACGACCAGATTTGTCTCTGTCCCAGTCTCGCCAGCATCATTGGGCGGTGTAATGGTCACCACATTGTTATAGGCGCAGGTCGCTTCATCAATTTCCTGAATCAGGTTGCGCACCCTGACCGGTACTTTTGGCAGGCGGCTGAATGACTGTAGTGCCAGATCGCTGTCATGTTCCTGGTTTTTACCCATGGAATGTTTGATGCCAAAGCTGGCAAACTCGGTCTGCCATGACCCTTCAACAATTTTTTGACTGTTACCCGCGACATAGGGACTTATGGTCTCTATCTCCACCACCAGTTGGTCGAGCGTTGCGCGATCCTCATCACTCAGGCTGGATGTTCGCCCGTGTTTTTCCAGCAGAGCCCGAATTGCACTTTTTAACTCGTCGCGTTTGCTCATGCTTGTCACTCCGGGATTGTGTTAGCTGGAACTCTTGATTGCCGCGGCAATTGCCTCGCCGGCACTTCGGCCAAGGGTGGTCGCGGTCATCAGACCATTGCCTGCGATATAGCCCCAGCCGCCCGGCCCGGATACGCCACGTGCAGCACCCCCGCCAGCGTAAAGATTGGGGAACAGCCCGCCACTGGCCCGTCTTACCTGACCGGCTGCCGTTACCTGACAGCCACCCTGCGTATGAAACAGGGCACCTGTTACCTTGACGGCATAAAAGGGTGCCTCAAGCGGCGCCTTGCCTGCAAAGGACCGGCCGAACCTGTCAGGCCTGCCGCTGCGGCAAAGATCATGGGTTTCCGTAACGGTTTGCATCAGCGCGTGATGGGGCAGGGCGGTTGCCTGTGCCAGTCCTTCGATACTGTCGCTGGTGATAATGCATCCTGCGGCCATGGCATCTTTATAATCTGCAAATTGCAGCATGACACGGTGGCGCTGTTCATCGAACACACTCCACGCAAAATGACCGGTCTGTGCAAGCACATCTACGGCCTGATCTGAATATCCCCGTGATTCATCGGCGAAGCGATTACCCTCGGCATTGACCTGAATGCCACCTTCGGCGATCAGCGGCCAAAGAATTGGAATGCCATGACCCACGGCTAGTCCTGCATGGCCCTGATAGCCACCAATATCAGCCATGGCAGCACCCAGATCGCGGGTCCAGCGCATCGCATCGCCCTTGTTGCCCGGATGACCATAAAAAGTCGCGTGAGTCAGTTCCGGTATAAGCTCCTTTACCAGGTCCGGATTGCCTGCAAATCCGCAACAGGCCAAAATGGCAAAGTCACAACCGTATGTCTCAAGCGCTCCGTCAGGGCGGCGCAAAGTCATCCCCAGAACCCGATCCTCATCATCTACAATCAGGTCTTCAACCAGCGAACGGGTAAGGACGCTAACACCGCACGCTTCAGCTGCACGTGACAGGGCCCCCATCAATTCGGCGCCAGACCGGCTTGGCATTCCATGCATTCTAAGGCGCGAATGACCGGGATATAAAAATCCTTCAACCAGACTAAGGTCCAGTCCCAGATCATCGGCCAGCCAGTCAATTGTCCGTCCGCTGGCTTTTGTCAGGCCACGCACAAAATCGGCATCACACTGGCCTTTGGTTTTAGCAACAATGTCCAAGGCAAAAATTTCCGCGCTGTCGTCGATACCTTTTGATTTTTGCAGACGGGAACCGGCTCCAGGAATCAGGCCCGTGGACATGGCTGTTGTGCCCATGGGACTTGCATCACGCTCGAACACGACAGCATCAATCCCCGCACGTTGCAGGGCGATTGCTGCCGTCATCCCACATCCGCCGCCGCCAATGATTGCAACAGGAATGCGGTCTGCTGACCTGGGTATGTTCTGGGCGCGGATAACCATGATTTGATAATGAAACTAGGGCGAATGCCCAGATTATGAAAGCTGCCCGCCCTGATTGTTCACCTATCGGAATTACGGGGCTTTGAATCCGGGCACCAGAATGCCGGCTTCAACCAGTTTTCGAATAACGGTTCCGTCATGGCCGGCCACAAGCATAAGGCCGGGTGTTTCGTCGGATATGCGCTTTATCTCGATCAGTTCGCGCATGACATTGTCGCGGTCTTCGCCAAGCACAAACTGGCTGATAAAGCGCGGGCGCGGCTTTGTGGTTTCGACGCTGCGGATATTCCAGGCGATATCGCCCAGAAACAGAATTTCCGCGCCATCGGCACGTTTGACGTAAACCATCTGGCTGCCGGGTGTATGCCCAGGTGCTTTGATCAGAACCACGCCCGGCGCCAGCGCGTGATATTTATCGTAGGCAAGAGGTGTGAAGCCTTCCAGTGCCGTTTTGGGTAATCGCGCATCACCGCTTTGTTCGGGATGATCCATCTGCTCGCGGGTGAGACGCAGTGCAGGTAACAGTCCCGTCAGATCAGGATTATGGGTCAGTCCGCCGATGTGATCGATATGTTCGTGAGTCAGAACGATCTGTTCAGCCTGGGACATTGCCTTGGTCGTGCGTGCAAATGCCGTCGGATCAAAATCTGTGGCCATCGTCTTGGCCATTTCCTGATCCATGCCCGTGTCGATAATCAGGCTTCGGTCTGGCCATAACACCTGATAGGTCATCACCGGGATGTCGATCATGGAAAAGCTTTCACCCGTTACTACCGCCGCAAAGGGGAAGTGAAAAGTGGTGATCCGCTCGACCCGGATTTCGCTTGGTAATGGTCCATCCTGCCCATCGGCCAGAGCGCGAACGGCAGCCATGTTGATCTCAAACCGCCCAACTGGCAGACGCGCATCCTTGAAAAACCAGTAAAACGCGCCACCACCGAATAGACCAATTATAATCAGGGCATAAATGATCCGTGTGGTCCGGTTGGGCATAATAATTCCTTGATTGCATTTGTGCACAGACATGATGATTGGCAATTGTCTGCAATGCTGGCAAGTCCCTATTCTAGCGACAGGTATCGTCCTTCGCTGACCCTGATAGCACTGCCGCTGAGCGTGACTTCGACGACGTTGCCCTGTGCAATGCTGGCGGCGATTTCAATCACGCTGGGCCGTCCCATATCCACCCCCTGCGAGATGATCCAGGAATGTCGACCATCGCCGCGTGCCTGTGCCTTGGCTAACAAGCCTGCCATTGCGGCTGATGCACTGCCGGTTGCAGGGTCTTCGGGGACGCCCAGGGTGGGAGCATACATCCGGGCATCAACCCTTGTTCCATTTGCCCAGTCATCCATGGAATAGACAAATACCTTTGGCGCACTGTCAGGCCCGAATGCCCTATCCCACGCAGCCGAATCCACCCTTGATTTCGCCAAGGTCGCCCGGTCGCGCACCCCAACAAAGGTAAAGGGTGTGCCAGCCGACCAGATTGATGGCGCAAAGTGTCCAGCCATGATCATGTCAGATTCAAGGCCAAGTGCCGCTGCCAGCAGGTCTGCATTTTCTGCAGGTGATGGTTTGGGCAATTGCGGTGTGATAATCGTGGCTTTTGCTGGTTGTCCATCCAGCTTTATCACGCGTGCGCGCACCAGACCGGCACGGGTCTCGATCACAAAACCGGCGGCTGCATGTTCGGCGGTAATCGTGTCTGACAATACAAGCGATGCACCAATTGTCGGATGTCCGGCAAAAGGTAGCTCCGTTGTGGGTGTCATGATCCGAAGTTTTGCAATCGCCTGATCAGTATCGGGTGACTGAATAAAGACGGTTTCGCTCAGGTTAAATTCCTTGCCGATCAATGCCATTTTTTCGACAGGGATTCCATCGGCATTGGCAAAGACCGCCAATGGATTGCCGCTGAACCGCTTGGTGGTGAATACGTCCAGCGTTTGAAAATTTAAATTGGGCATCAGAGTGGTTCCAGAATTAATCAGTGACAATCAGGATGGCCGTAAGCGCGGTCAGGATTGCCATCGCCTTGTTAAAGCGGGTAAATGCATCTGTATGGTTGAAACGTGCGCGGATCGTGGCCCCAAAGGCTGCCCATCCTACTGAACATGGGATGCCAACTACGACATCCGCCAAAATGATGACTAGGACCGACCATGCGTAATTCGGGCCAGGACTGGTGAAAACCGCAATCGCGGTGATTGCCATCAACAACCCCTTGGGATTGATGAACTGGAACGCGACTGCCTGCCAGAACCCGATGGGCGAGCCCGCATCATTCGCAGCCCCCGGCGTTGCGTGCCACAATTTCCAGGCCAGATAGATGAAATAGGCAACGCCGATCACTTTCAGAACGGTCAGGACACGGGTGTCCTGGGCAATGACCAGCCCCAGACCGAAAGCCACGACCACCAGCAAAAGAATAAATCCTGCACCGACCCCCAGAATCTGCGGCACGGTGCGGCGCAGGCCATAGGTCAGACCAGATGACGCCAGCAGCATATTATTCGGCCCCGGCGTTGCCGAGGTTACAAACAGATACATCACAAGAGACAGGAGCAGTGTCGATGACATAGCGGCAGACTTTCCAAATGGCTTAATACAAATCATGGGACAATTCTGAAAATATGCCTATTGCAATAACTGTTCAATCATTATATTGTATCATAACAATTTTGCCAAAGGCGCAGCTTTGACCAATCTATGGCGTCCAGATTTTGCCCAAACGTCGGGTCCGCTTTTCGAGCGGGTACTGGGGGCGCTGGTTGGCGACATTCAAAAAGGCATTTTGCCGCCCGGCACCCGCCTGCCACCCCAGCGGGAACTGGCGCTGGCCACCGGCATCAGTCTTGGAACAGTAACGCGCGCCTATGCCGAGGCGGAAAGGCGTGGGCTGGTTCATGCCCATGTGGGGCGTGGGTCATATGTTGCAGATGGTGGTGCGCCGGTCCTGGCGACCAGTGATGGCCCGATCGATCTTTGCCACAATATTCCGCCAAACGGACCGGCACGGGCCGAGATCAGGCGGCTGGCTCAGGCCCTGTCTTCACAATCCGCTTTTGCTGAATTGCTGGATTACACACCTGTCTTTGGTCTGGATGCCCATCGCGCGGCGATGGCGGACTGGTTGATCCAACATGCGGGGATGGAAAATGCGCACGCGCGCAGTGCGATTCTAAGCGGCGGCACACAGCAGGCCATGGCGCTGGCCCATGGGGCGGTTGCGCGACCCGGTGATGTGGTGTTGTGCGAAAATCTGACCTTTTATGGCATGCGCGCGCTTGCGGATTTTGCCGGTTACAGGCTTTATGGCGTGAAGATGGATGAACAGGGCCTGTGCCCGGAAGCTTTGGATCGTGCGGCGCGCAAGACCGAAGCGCGCGTCATCTATGTGCTGCCAACGCTGCAAAATCCCACAGCCCGTATAATGGGCGCCAGCAGGCGTGCTGCAATTGTTGAGGTGGCGCGACGCCATGATCTCTGGATCATCGAGGATGATGTTTACGGCTATTTCGGCAAATCCCATCCGGGTTATGTGCCCCTGTCGGTCCTTGCACCCGAACGAAGTTTTTATCTGGGAGGCCTTTCAAAAATTCTGGCCCCAGGTTTGCGGGTTGGATTTGTGGTGCCGCCAACCGGCGGTCGGCATAATGATCTGATCGCACGTCAGTTGCGGGCAACAACCTATACCGCCAACGGCCTGGGCGCTGCCGTGGTCGCGCATGCCATCCGTTCCGGACTGGCAGATCAGATTGCCGAAAATGTACTGACCGAGGCGCGCGAGCGGCTGATGTTGGCCAAGGAAATGCTGGGCGCGGCGGTTGAAATATCAGCGGTGGATTCAGCACTTCATGTCTGGGCGCCGCTATCCGAACTTGCAGCTGAACGGGTCGCTGGACGCACATTGCGTCACGGGGTTGAAGTTACACCACCCGGTTCAGCCAATGTCGGCGAGGGTCCATCTGGCCTGCGATTATGTCTGGGCGGCGCGCAATCTCGGGACCAATTGCGTCATGCCCTGCAAATCGTTGCTGATGCCCTGGGGCAAGGTGACGAGCGAATCGCGAGTTCTATTGTCTGATCACAAAAAGCTGGTGCCGAATTTCAAAGCGCCTAGGCCCAGATGTGCGGAAAGACTTTGTCCGATATCGGCAAAGCTGCTGCGCTGGCCGATATCGCGCGGCATAATCCCGGGGCCATAGGCCAATATGGGCACGCATTCGCGGGTATGATCGGTACCCCGGAATGTAGGGTCGCATCCATGATCCGCGGTCAGCACCGCAATATCGCCTGGACGCAAGGCGGATTGAAATGCCGGCCAGACCTGATCAAAGGATTCCAGCGCACGCCCATAGCCCTTTGGATCGCGGCGATGTCCGAATAGGCTGTCAAAATCCACCAGATTGGTCAAAACCAGCGATCCGTCGGGGGCTGATCTGGCAACCTCGATACTGGTTTGCATCAAGGCATCATTTCCATCAGCCTTGATCTCCTGGGTAATGCCCTGATGTGCGAAAATATCGGCGATCTTGCCAATGCCGATCACTTCGCGGCCATTGGCTTTTGCACGGTCCAGCAATGTTTCGTGCGGCGGCGGTACAGCCAGATCCTTGCGATTGGCGGTGCGTTTAAAACCACCGGGCACATCGATAAAAGGGCGTGCGATCACCCGGCCAACACCCAGCGGATCAACCAGCTTGCGGGCAATCTTGCACACGTCGTATAGCCGTGCGAGCCCGAATGTCTGTTCGTGCGCTGCGATCTGAAAGACACTGTCGCCGGATGTGTAACAGATGGGCTTGCCCGTCGCCATGTGTTCAGCGCCCAGCCGGTCAAGAATTTCAGTGCCCGATGCATGGCAATCACCAAGTATGCCCGGCAGATTTGCCTGAGTGATCAGGGCTGCGATTAGATCAGGCGGGAAGGATGTGGGGTCATCGGGAAACATGTGCCAGTCGTAGTCAACCGGGCATCCCGCCATTTCCCAGTGGCCTGATGGTGTGTCCTTGCCCCGGCTCAATTCGACGGCATGACCAAAAATGCCCGTGGGCATGGTGTCATGGGTACGACCGAATACGCCCGCGTGAGCCGCATCCAGTCCAAGCATTTTCAGGTTTGTCAGATTTAAGCCCGGACTTGCCTCACATATATGGCCATAGGTATCCGCCCCCTGATCACCAAAACGGTCAGCATCTGGGGCCGCACCTATACCGAAACTATCCAAAACCAGAACAAATGCGCGAGCCATGTATTTCAAATCCTGCAGAACCTTGAGTTCACATTGGGATCAAGTGCGATGAAGTCAATAGCTGGACGCGAGCCCGGGAGCATCTGTGGCCCCCGAAAGCTGGGCCAGGACATCATTCAGCAGACCGGATGCACCGAAACGAAACAGGTCCCGGTCAACCGCGCGACCAAAGGCCTGATCAGCATGGTCAAGATAGCGTTCTGCATCTGCAAGCGTGCGAATTCCGCCTGATGCCTTGACCCCCACGGGTCTGCCAGCGGCCTTGGCCCGATCAAGCAGTATATTGATCGCTTCAATGCTCGCGCCTTGCGCGATCTTGCCAGTAGAGGTTTTAAGGAAATCGGCACCTGCGCGCACGGCGCTGTCTGCCATGGCGATAGTTAAAGCCGCAGTCGGATGCGCTCCAGTCTCCAGTATGACTTTGAGCGAAATTCCCGCAGGCAGAAATGCGCGGATTTCGGCAACAAAATCTTCTGCACCCTGTCTGTCACCATTCTGAAACTGTTGATAGGGATAGACCAGATCTATTTCGTCGGCTCCGCCATCCAGTGCGATGCGGCATTCATTTTTTGCGGCATAAACTTTGCCCGCGCCAGTCGGGAAATTGGCGACAGCGGCCAGATGGATGGCAGTCGATTTTAGTATCTGGTGTGCTGCGGCCACAAAGGGTGGATATACACAGACGGCAGCCACCGGTCCGAATTCGGTCTGGCCCCGTTTAGCCAACGACTGAATCTTGTCGTCATCATCATTTGCCTCAAGGCTGGTCAGATCGATCAGTCCCAGAACGCGCTGTGCAATCTGCCGGGTCATGACTG
>CAISDR010000227.1 GCA_903884125.1 uncultured bacterium | reverse complement strand
CATTCAGGCTGATCACGGTGATTACGGGCAGATTGTGTCGCAATGCCGTATCAAGCTCGAGTCCATTCATGCCGAAGGATCCATCCCCGTGCAAAACAACCACCAGCTTGTCGGGCTTTGCGGCCTTGGCTCCAAGGCCAAATGGCAAGCCAACGCCCATAATCCCAAATGGACCGGAATTCAGACGGTGGCCGGGCGTGTGAGTGGGAATAACCTGCCGCCCATAATTCAGGATTTCCTGACCATCTACGCAAAGGATTGAATCGCGTGGTAGAAAATCGCGTACCTCCCGGCACAATCGTAGCGGATGAATGGGCATCTGGTCAGTGCCTAACGCTGCCTCAGCTGCCGGTGCCTTTTCAATATCGATTGCCGAAAGTCGCGCTGTCCACGCGGCGTAGCGATCTGGAGAAATTCGTCCGCCAGCCGCTGCCAAAAGCTGCTGAAGGGCTATTCTGACATCCGCGCAAATGCCAAGGGCAACATGCGGGCTGCCTGCTATCTCGGCAGGATCTATATCAATGCGGATAAGCTTGGCATCCTTACCAAAACGTGGGGGCTTGCCGTGACTGAAAACATAATTCAGTCGGGTTCCAAGAACCAGAACCACGTCTGCGTCGCGCAGTGCCGCAGAGCGGGCATTTGGAAATGCATAGCGATGATCTTCGGGTACAACACCGCGGCCTTGTGGCGTTGTGAAAAATGGCATGCCCGTCTGGTCAATCCACTGCGTCATGGCTGAGGACGCATTTGACCAGAGAATACCGCTGCCAGAGATCACAACCGGCCGTTCGGCTGCTTGAAGGAGAGCTATTGCCTGTTCGATCTGGACCGGGTCTGCGCCGGGCCGCGGACGCTCAGCCAGCGGCTCGGGCCAGATAACTTCCGATTCCTCAATTGAACCAGAAAGAACCTCAACAGGAAGATCAAGATAGACGGGACCCGGCTTACCGGAGATTGCGGTGCGGAACGCAACGGCAATCAGTTCAGGAATGCGGCGTGTCTCATAGACGCGTTCGGCCCATTTGGTAAGGGGCTTCATGGCTGCAACCTGGTCAAATTCCTGAAACACGCCGTGACCGTAATCGCCGATGGGGCTTGACCCGCCAAGTGCTACGACAGGGGCGCAATCCACCAGCGCGTTGGCGAGTCCGGTTCCAAGATTAAGCGCTCCAGGTCCGGAACATGCCATACAGACACCCGGTACATTCCGCAGGCGTGCATAGGCATGTGCCATCATGGCGGCAGCCTGCTCATGCCTTACGTCAATTCCGCGTATGCCCATATCAATACAGGCTTTTTCTGCCTGCAACATTGGGGCGCCCATCAGAAAGAAGAAGGTGTCTACGCCGAGACGCTTAAGCGTTCGCGCAACCAGATCGGAGCCGGTCACTATCATGGGGGAAACCTTTAAGCCTTTGGGTTGATTTGGATTGTGAGAGGCTTTGCAGCAATGCAAACAGATGGGAGCGCCAGATCAGGCATATCGACGGGTGAGGCCAGGTCTGCAATTGGCCAAACGCCTTGGATAAATCCAATTGAATGACGGGCTTGACCTCTGTCAGAAGCACGCGTGTTTGCTACAGGCCCTGATAAAGGCATTATTACAGTCTCACAAATATTTGACGGCGGCGGAGAGGCGTATTATCGTCCCTTTGATCCGTGGAACCGGTTCCATTTTGTTGAGAATTATTGAAAACATCCGGCCTGTCAAGGTGATTAATACGCTTGCAGAAGGGGATATTCGATTATGAAATAGCTCTGGGATGTTTGCTGAAATTTGTCTGCCCTTCTTCATCATATCGATCTGGAAAAAGTGGAAATCCAATGCGCCATCAAATCGTGCTACTGCAAATATCAATGTTGCTCTGTTTGGGAGTGGCCGAGGCCGCTGAGAATTTGCCTGCAGGCGATCCAGTTTTGGGCCAGCGTCAATTCGCACAATGCACTGCCTGTCACAGCATTACCGCAGATGGGGCCAACAAGGTTGGGCCAAACCTGCATGGCATTTATGGCCGTAAAGCCGGCAGTAAAGCCGATTTCGCATATTCAGACGCATTGAAGAATGCTGGTTTCGATTGGGATTCTGAAAGGCTGGATCAATATATCCGCAAACCGTCAGCCTTCCTGCCCGGAAACAAAATGGCCTTCATTGGTATCGCAAAAGACGAAGTGCGCGCAAACATCATCGCCTATCTGAAGGAAGGTTTAAAATAGGAACTTCCAGTTCGGCAAATGGCGATTTTGATTCATAAACTTCCGCAATTCTTCATCAAGCATCAGAAAATGGCAGGCCATGGGCGCAGCAGAGCGTATTTCGAGATGCCCCATCAATTTCGATATGTCCGCAATCCGCACTCTCACCATCTGTGATCAATGGCTGTGACAAAAAGCCCAATTTTTGTTAGGGTTGAGCGTGCTTGAATTAGGTTCGGGTTCTTGACAGGCGTCAGGTTTCCTATAATCCTCTGTAATGTCTGGAACCGGTTCCAAACATTGTCGGGAATGGTTGGCACGCAAGCTTTTGCTGGGGACAAATTCGTGGTTCGAACTACAATTGACCTTAAAGCTGGAAGAATTCGACCGATGCTGCTGATCCCAAAGCTGCTTGCCAGAGCTGTGTTTATGGCTCTCTCTCTGGTGAGTGTTCTGGTCGACAGCACAGTGCCGGCGCGCGCTGCGTCAACCACAGAAAAGACCTATGGGTTTGTCGTCTCCTCTTTGTTTACGGCGATCAACGACACCAAATATATGGAAGAGTGCCCTGAAGGTCTTACCCAGTCCAACGACGAGCTGTGGCTGAAAGGTATGACGCCAGAGCAGCGTGAAAAGGCCACAAACGGCGGTCAGACCGATCACGTCTTGCGCCGTTTTGCCGCCGCGCTGCGCGGCCCAAATGGCGAGGACGTCTGCTGGAACCCGGAAGTGATCAAAGATCCTCCCATGAGGACCGTTCAGGGTAAAGTTTCGTACGGGATCAACCTTGATGGTACGAGCGACGGCAAGGCAACGCCAAAAACATGCGCTCATGAAAAGTTCATTGGACTGGATGGTACCCCCGCCGTGGATAACCAGCTCTTTCGAATTCTGGGCTGCACCCGCGGGTGGCGGGCAGAAGGTGGGATAGAAAGCAGGGCTCAAGCAGAGCGTCTGGATATCTCCCAGGGCATAATCCTGGTGGAAATAAGCGGCGTAAAAGATCTTCGGAATGATGACAATGTTCGGGTCACTTTCTACCGTCCCGTTGACAAACTTCTAAAAGATGGAACAGGACAAGTTCTGCCGTATGTCAGCTACCAGATTGATACAACCCGCTATGGGGATAGCACACGCGGTAGAATCGTGGACGGCGTATTGACAACCGATCCGATCGACGTCCGCCTGCCATTTTATGGGAACCTGGTTATTTCTGACCTATACATCCGCGGCATGTTGCTGAAGGTGGATCTTGCTCCCGATGCAAGCAGCGCCAAGGGTATTATGGCTGGGTACTCTGACCGCGAAGTGTGGTGGGATTATATACGCAAAATCGGCATGACCTGGCTCGGTCGTCATAGCTGCCCGGCGCTATACGAGGCTTCACGACGGCTCGCCGATGGCTATCCGGATCCCGCAACCGGTGAATGCACGGCTATTTCCTCGGCCTATAAAATCGAAATGGTTCCTGCCTTTGTAATTCATCCTTCGGTGACGAGCGCGAAAGCGCCATAGGATAGGTTCGAATGAAAGCGATCAGAACTTGTTTCATTGGGGCAGTCCTTTGTCTCACTGCGTTCGCGCTGGGCGGCTGCGGACCAGGCGAGCCTGAAACCCACGGTAGCCCGCCTACGATAAGGAGGCTTACTGAGTCACAATACCGCAATATCATCCGTGACATTTTCGGTTCCAGTATAAAAGTGATCGCACGCTTTGATACGCCCGAGCGCGAATATGGCCTTGTCTCAATTGGCGCGGGCAAAGCCGACGTTGCACCATCCGCGCTTGAAAGATATGACAATCTGGCACGGTCCATTGCAGCACAGGTGATTGAGGAGAAGAGACGCGACAGTTTTGTTTCGTGTCGTCCCCAATCCGTGAATATGCCTGATGAGGCATGCGCGAAGCAGTTTCTGGGAAGTGTTGGTCGCCTGTTGTACCGCCATCCTCTCTCGGAGGATGAACTCCAGGCCGAAGTAAATGTCGCCAACACAGTGGCGACCTCGCGCAGCGATTTTTATGCTGGATTGGAATTTGCTCTATCCGGCATGCTGGTAACCCCTACGTTTCTGTTCAATGCCGAAGCCGCTGAGCCGGATCCGCAACGTCCAGGTATGGAACGGCTGACAGCCTATTCGAAGGCTACCCGTCTGAGTTTCCTTTTGTGGAATTCAGCACCTGACGACGCATTGTTAAATGCCGCCGAGAAGGGTGAGCTTCACACCAGGGCCGGCATATCTCGGCAGGTTGATAGGATGCTTGCATCGCCAGCGATCGAGACCGGCGTTCGCAGCTTCTTCGAAGATATGTTGGGTCTGGATGCTGTCGAAAAGCTGGCCAAAGACACAATCATCTACCCGGCGTTTAGCGCGTCGGTGGCCACTGATATCAAAGAGCAAACGCTTCGGACTCTGATTGATCTTCTTGTTTTCCGAAACGAGGATTATCGAAATATTTTCACGTCCCGGCATACTTTCATGAGCCGGCAATTGGCAATGATCAATCGTGTTCCTATCGAGACGGAGAAAAAGTGGGTTCCCTTTGAGTTCGCGGAATCTGATCCCCGTGCCGGAGTGCAAACGCAACTGAGTTTCCTGCAACTGCATTCCCACCCTGGCAAGAGTTCGCCCACATTACGAGGCAAGGCAATTCGCGAAATCCTGCTTTGCCAGCCTGTTCCGCCGCCGCCGGCAGACGTTAATTTTGACACGTTTAACGACCCCATTGTTGCCAAGACAGCACGCGAACGGCTTACGGCACATCGCGCTAATCCTTCATGTGCAGGCTGCCACAAGGTTATGGATCCTATTGGATTGACCTTGGAAAATTTTGATGGATTGGGTCAGTTTCGAACTGCTGAAGGTGGAGCGCCAATTGATGCCAGCGGAGAATTGGACGGCATAGAGTTTGTCGGTGGTGCGGCGTTGGGCAAGGCGCTGCATGATAACCCAGCCACAATATCATGTCTGGTCACCCGCCTTTATTCCTATGGCGTTGGCCACATTCCCACACGGCGTGATCGGGCATTTATAACCTATCTCCAGGAACGTTTTGCTGCTGAGGGCTATCGGGTTCCAGCCTTGTTGCGCCAGATTGCTCAAAGTGATGCGTTTTTTGCCGTGAGTAAGCCAAGTCGCAAGCCCTTGGAGGAACTTAAATCAGCTGCCAATTCCGCTCACGAACAGGAGCAAGGATTATGACTTTCCTCATTCCGTCAAAGCCGACCCGCCGATCCATCTTGAGGGGCACTCTGGGCGGAGCAGCGGTGTCAGTTGCTCTGCCGTTCCTGGACTGCTTTCTGGATTCGCGCGGCGCCGCAATAGCGGCCACAGGCGCCCCGGTCCCAGTCCGATTTGGCACTTGGTTTTGGGGGCTGGGACAGACGCCCGGTCGTGCGATCTCGAATAAGATGGGTGCGGGAATTGAGTTTCTCGACGAGTGCAAGGCGCTCATTCCTCATCGGGATCAACTCAATTATTTCAGCAACTTCAATACACCGCTTGACGGCAAAAGCTCGCTCGTCCATTTCACCGGGTGGGTGGCAGCACGGACCGGCGAGGCGCCCGGCCATGATCGAGATGTCCGTCTTCCCACGCTGGATGTACTGATTGGCGATCATGTCGGAGCCAATTCGCGGTTCCGCTCGATAGACATCTCGTGCACCGGAAATCCAAAGGATACATATTCCTTCCGCAGCGCAGGGGCGCCAAATACCGCCGAAGTGTCGCCAATTGCACTTTACACGCGGGTCTTTGGTAGCGAATTTGTTGACCCCAATAAGGGGGACTTCAAGCCGGATCCAAATATTATGCTTCGGCAAAGTGTATTGTCGGCGGTAAGTGAAAAAAGCAAAAAATTTGTTTCAAGCCTGGGCGCAGAAGATAAGGCGCGGATTGACCAATATTTTACGTCAATACGTCAACTCGAAGAAAGGCTCGCCCTGCAATTGAAAAAGCCGCCGCCCAATGAGGCTTGTTCGGTACCGATTGCGCCGGGTGAAGGACCCATTGGAACAGAAGTTGGTGTTGTTCAATCAAATCATAAGCTGATGACTGATCTTCTGGTACTCGCTGTAGCCTGTAACCAGACAAGGATGTTTAACATGGCTTATTCGGATTCAACATCGAGCCTTCGGATGCCTGGGAACACCCAAACACATCATAATATCACCCATGAAGAACCTACCGATCCAAAGCTTGGATATCAGGTCCAATCGTCCCGGTTTGCGACCTGGTCGATGGAGGCATTCGCATATTTTGTCGATGCCTTTTCAAAGATGCGCGAGGGAGATGGTAGCTTGCTGGATAACACGCTGATTTTCGCAAACAGTGATACAAGTTACGCACGTATTCACCTGAATGATAATATACCCATGATGACCGCTGGTAAGGCGGGGGGGCGCATCAAGACCGGTATCCACGTTGATGGTGGCGGCAATCCAATAACCCGCGTGGGATTTACGGCGATGCAAGTCATGGGGTTGCCTCTTGAGTCTTGGGGAACGGGGTCGCTGCGCACATCCAAAGCCATCAGCGAGATCATCGCTTAGAGCGCCGGTGTTGACGACCGAAGCCAAAATCGGACCGACGCGACGGGGGCGGCCAATGAGACAAATTTTGTTCGCACTCGCGGTTGGTATTTGCGCAAGTTCAATTGCGTGCGCTACCAGCTTTGCTGAAGAGACGGTACCTTCAGTAGTGAAAGTCCAGTCAACCGGGGCGGGCCGCTACTTTACCGATACGGCTGGAAAGACGCTGTACACCTATACCCTGGATAAGAGCCCGGGCAAGTCGGCGTGCGAGGGGCAATGCGCCATCAACTGGCCACCTCTTGAGGCGCCCGGTGACGCATCTTCCATCGGGAAATGGTCAGTGGTTACGCGATCAGATGGTACGAAACAATGGGCCTATAAAGGCAAACCACTCTATCGCTATGCGCGGGACACGGGACCTTGGGCAATGCTGGGCGATGGCCAGGCCAATTCCTGGTATGTTGCATTTGAACCGATCGCGACACCGGGTGAAATCACGATCCACGAGAGTTTACTGGGCCGCGTTTTAGCAGACGCCTCTGGTATGACACTCTATGTGAATTCAGGCGATTCAAATGGAATATCAAAATGTAATGATAAATGTTTGAACGATTGGCAACCACTATGGAGCCCCGCTTTGGCCACATCCGGCGGCGACTGGTCTGTTGTAGTGCGTGACGATGCGCGCAAGCAGTGGGCCTACAAGGGCCAACCGCTCTATACATATCGGTCGGAACTCAAGCCGGGAAGCACTGTTGCAGATGGCGCGGGCGGCGTTTGGAAAGCGGTCGTGGTCGAGCCAACACCGCCTCCACCATCGTGGATTACTATTCAGATGTCGGATGTTGGCCCAGTCCTCGCCGATGCGGACGGACGCACACTTTATACGCCACAGACCGAGGGCCCCTGGAACTTCGAGAAGATGCGCAAGGAAACCTGCGATGACGCGTGTCTTGCCACCCATTGGCGACCAGTGCTTTTGTCAGCCAATGAGCCATTGCCAACCGGTAACTGGTCGGCGATCACACGCGATGATGGCTCAAAGCAGCTGACCTACAAGGGGTTCGGCGTATACACCTTTGTCCATGACAGGAAGCCTGGGGATGTCCTTCGTGGTGAACATTTTGGTAGCGGTCTAAAAACACAAAGTGCTGGGTTTAGAGCTATCCTGCAATCTTCAATGATGAGGCATTAGCCAGTGGATTGTATATGGACGTGCTCAAGCGAAACTGTGCCGATTTAAGGATTTAATGCTTTGAGAATAAAATCAGAAAAATTTAATTTGTTTGCTTCTTCTTTTATTCAAAGTTTACTTCTTTCAATACCTTCAATCATATTACGCAAATTATCATCAGTTAAACGAATACTCATTGAATGAGTAATAGTATCATCTTTTTCAAATTTAAAAATACGTCCTACGATATTAGATAATTTAAT
>CAISDR010000226.1 GCA_903884125.1 uncultured bacterium | reverse complement strand
GATATTGTCAGCCTGGTTGAAAAAGCATCCGCCCTGTTTGAACAGGAAAAAGCCGAACGTATGGCCAAGAAATTGGCCCGGGGCGAATTTGATCTTGACGATCTTGTCGAACAGTTTCGGCAGATGCGCAAGATGGGCGGCATGCAGGGCCTTATGGCCATGTTACCCGGCGTTGCCAAAATGCAGCGGGATATGGCGGATGCCAATCTGAACGAAAAGACCCTGGCCCGTCAGGAAGCAATCATTCTGGCCATGACCGGTTGGGAACGCCGCAACCCCAAAGAACTGGGCGCCAGCCGCAAACGCCGGATCGCCGCTGGATCGGGCACCAAGGTCGAAGACATCAACCGGCTTTTGAAGATGCATCGCCAGATGGCCGACATGATGAAAACCATGGGCAAAATGGGCGGCAAGGGGTTCCTGCGTTCCGGTCTGGGGGCGGCGCTTGGACTCAAGGGGGCCATGCCACAAATGCCCGCCGGTATGCCTATGCCGACTGGTATGCCAATGCCATCGGCCCCAAAACCCGGTATGCCAGCCCAGTCGCCTGCTGCCCCAAAAGGCCTGCTGCCCGGACTGGGCGGCCCGAAATTACCGTTTCAGAAGTAACGCAATCATCCTTTAACGCTGAAATCTAACTGGAGAAACTCATGCCTTTGAAATTACGTCTTGCCCGCGCGGGCACAAAAAAGCGTCCGGTCTACCGCGTTGTGGTGGCCGACAGCCGTTCGCCCCGCGATGGCCGCTTTATTGAAAAGATTGGTCACTATAACCCGACCCTTCCGGCTGAACACCCCGACCGCGTGCAGATCGATGCCGAACGCGCCAAATACTGGCTGGGCAATGGCGCACAGCCAACCGACCGCGTGACCTGGCTGATGGCGCGTCTGGGATTGGTTGAAAAGCCCGCCCAGAAGAACAATCCGAAAAAGGCCGAGCCCAAGACCAAGGCCAAGGAACGTGCCGCTGCTGAAGCCCAGAAGGCCGAAGAAGCAGCAGCCGCCTCGGCTGAAGCATCGGCATAAAGCCCCGGCCAGCAAAAGCCGTGGGCGCGCCTGTCCTGATTGCAGCGGTTGCCGGTGCGTTTGGCGTCAAAGGTTTGGTCAAGCTGAAAACCTTTACCGCCGATCCGCTGGCGATTACGGCCTATGGCCCGCTCAGGACCGAGGACGGCAGTCAGCAATATCAGGTGACGCAGGCACAAAAGCCCAAGGGCGATCTGGCCTTCGTCCGCCTGTCCGGGGTCACCACCCGCGATGGGGCGCAAGCACTCAAAGGCTTGCGCCTTTATATCGACCGTGACGCATTGCCGGAACCCGACCCGGATGATTTCTATCTGATCGACCTGATCGGACTTGAGGCCAAGGACACCAGGGGCATATCGCTGGGCCGGATCAAGGCCGTGCATAATCATGGCGCGGGTGATGTGCTTGAAGTGGTGGCCGAGGGAAAGACCGCGCGGCTGTTCGCCTTTACCCGAGCCATTGTGCCGGTTGTGGATATTGCCAATGGCGTTGTGGTGATCGACCCTCCGGCTGAGGTCGAGGTTGGCCCCGAGACTGGCGAATTGCCTGAAACCGACGATGGCACGGGGCTTCAGTTATGACCACCGGCAACAACCCGGTCTGGACGGCAACGGTCTTAAGCCTGTTTCCCCAGATGTTTCCGGGGCCGCTTGGTCACTCTTTGGCTGGAAAGGCGCTGGAATCGGGGATCTGGGCGCTGGAAAGTGTGGACATTCGCGCATTTGCGCGTAATAAACATCGCTCCGTGGACGACACCCCTGCCGGGGGTGGGCCTGGCATGGTCCTCAGGGCCGATGTTCTGGCCGAGGCGATTGATACGGTCCGGTCTCAGGGTTCCAATCAGGGCCTGGGGGATCGACCCTGTCTATACCTGTCTGCCCGCGGGCGTCCCTTTAGTCAGGCATTGGCCGCCGAACTGGCGGCAGGGCCTGGCGCGGTCTTGATCAGCGGCCGGTACGAGGGGGTGGATCAGCGCGTGATTGATGCGCGCGGGATCATCGAAGTAACGGTTGGTGATGCCGTTGTGTCCGGTGGTGAAGTACCGGCGATGATGGTATTGGATGCGGTGGTTCGTCTGTTGCCCGGTGTGATGGGCAAGATGGAATCCGCGCAGGATGAAAGTTTTTCGCACGGGTTGCTTGAGTACCCTCAATACACCAGACCCCAGGTCTGGGAGGGGCGCGAAATACCCGGTGTGTTGGTATCCGGCAACCATGGCGCAATAGACGCCTGGCGCCGGGAAGAGGCGTTGAAAGTCACGGCAGCGACAAGGCCCGATTTATGGGCCCTCTATCGTCAAACGGCATCGGTCCAT
Source organism: uncultured bacterium (assembly GCA_903884125.1). Lineage (GTDB taxonomy): Bacteria > Pseudomonadota > Alphaproteobacteria > CAISDR01 > CAISDR01 > CAISDR01. The sequence continues at coordinate 605 of CAISDR010000226.1, read as the reverse complement.
AAAAAGAACGACGAATGACCCGCCAGCCTAATCAAAAACCCGCGAGACGGCACAAACCCGTCATCGCCTGAAGGAGTAGAGATTATGGACCTGATCAAGCAGCTCGAAGCCGAGCAGATGGCCGTTGTCACCGCCAAGCGTGTCATTCCCAATTTTGGCCCCGGTGATACCGTGCGGGTCAATGTAAAGGTGATCGAAGGTACCCGCGAACGCGTGCAGGCCTATGAAGGCGTATGCATCGGCCGTCAGGGTGCCGGGCTCAATGAAAGCTTTACGGTCCGCAAAATTTCCTATGGCGAAGGCGTGGAACGTATTTTCCCGGTGCATGGCCCGATGATTGAATCGGTTGACGTGGTCCGCCGTGGTCGCGTACGTCGCGCCAAACTTTACTATCTGCGCGGGCTGACCGGTAAGGCTGCCCGTATCGTCGAGCGCACGGACAAACGTGCCAAGGGCGACATCGTTCCCAAGACGGGCGATGACACGTCCAAGACAGACGCCAATAGCTGACCTAAACGGGCAGCTGAACTGCCCGCCCAAGCCGTTTCCCGACCTAGATCTGGGGCACTTGCGCGGGCAGGCCGCGCAAGTGCTTTTTCTTTTGG